>DASQUN010000676.1:0-3539 GCA_035641275.1 Candidatus Udaeobacter sp.
GATCCGTGACGGCGATCTAGAAGACGGGAGGAGAGAGATCGAAATCGCCGTGAGTCTAGATCCAGACAATGCCCTGATCCGGAGCTACTTAGGAAAAGCCTATTTCGAAGAGAAACGGGACAAACAGGCGGGCGATCAATACGAGATGTCTAAGCAATTGGATCCAAAAGACCCGACTCCATATTTCTATGATGCCATTCGTAAGCAGACCACGAATCGACCTGTCGAAGCCTTACAGGACATGCAAAAAGCGATTGAACTAAACGATAACCGGGCGGTCTACCGGTCACGTCTGTTGCTCGATTCGGACCTTGCCGCGCGCAGCGCAGCCCTTGGTCGAATCTATAGCGATCTTGGATTCCAGCAGCTTGGGCTGGTGGAAGGATGGAAGTCGGTCAACACCGATTCGAGTAATTTCTCTGCGCATCGGTTTCTAGCCGATTCCTACTCTGTCTTACCGCGTCACGAGATCGCAAGGGTCAGTGAGCTCCTTCAATCCCAGTTACTTCAACCTCTGAACATGACACCCATTCAGCCGCATTTAGCCGAAAGCAATCTCTTCCTGATCAGCGCCGGAGGACCGACGGCTCTCTCGTTCAACGAGTTCAATCCATTGTTCAATCGAAACGGACTCAACTTTCAGACCACCGGCCTTGCCGGAGAAAACAGCACCTATGCGGGCGAAGGCGTGCTCTCTGGAATCTACAAGAAAGCGTCCTTCAGCCTCGGCGGGTTTCACTTTCAGACGGACGGATGGCGACAGAACTCTGACCAGAAGGACAACATCGCCAACGCTTTCTTACAGTTAGAGCTCTCACCGCAAACCAGCATTCAAGGAGAGTATCGTTACCGAGAAACCGACGCCGGGGAAATTCGGCTGAGATTTGCGCCGAATGATTTTCTTCCGAACCGACGGCGTGACGACCAAACGCAATCGGTGCGAGTCGGCTTCCAACATGCCTTTTCGCCAGATTCTCGTCTCATCGGCAATTTTATGTATCAAAATGCAGACCGTCGTTTACATGATTCGCCGGTTCCTTTCGAGGCCTTAGTTGATCTAAAGGGGGACGACAAAGCTTTTAGCGGCGAGCTTCAGCATCTTTTCCGTTCGACCTACGTGAACGTTGTGAGTGGCGCGGGACATTTCAATATCGATTCGCAGGATAAAATAAACATCCGGTTCTCACTGCCTCCTCTTATTCTGCCCGTAGATCTGTTTACCGTCGATAGAGATGTCCGGCACAATAATCTCTATCTCTATTCTTATACTCGACTCGCGAGTAACCTGACACTGACTCTTGGCGGAAGTGGCGATTTCTTTGACAGTGATCGTCCGGGAGCAAAGCGTCAAAACCAATTCAACCCGAAATTCGGGCTTACCTGGAGTCCTCTCCCAGACACGACTCTGCGCGCCGCGGCATTCAGGACTTTGAAGAGAACGCTCATTACCAACCAGACCCTTGAGCCGACCCAGGTGGCAGGCTTTAACCAGTTCTTTGACGATCTAAATACAACCAAGGCCTGGCGCTATGGGGCAGCCGTAGATCAAAAATTATCTGCAAGTATCTTCGGAGGATTGGAGTATACATTTCGTGACCTGGAAGTTCCCTTCATCACATCGACTGCAGCCGGGGGTCAAGCGGAGAAAGAAGTAGACTGGAACGAAAAGTTGCTCCGCCTCTACCTTTTCTGGACGCCGCATAAATGGCTGGCGCTGAACACGGGATATGACTGGGAACGGTTCGAGAGGGCGAGACAATTTGCTGACGGCGCAAAACATGTTGAGACGAACCGTGTTCCCCTAGGGATCAATTTTTTCCACCCTTCTGGATTGAGTGCGTCGCTGAAAGCGACTTACGTCAATCAGCGCGGTGTTTTTCAGCGCATAGCAGCTAGCTCCTTTCAGTCTGGCAAAGATGATTTCTGGACTGTCGATGCCGCACTTAATTACCGTCTACCCAACCGTTACGGCTTCATTACCTTTGGGGTAACGAATTTGTTTGACAAAAAGTTCAAGCATTTTGATACAGATCGTGGTTCAGTAGATCGCAACCCCCGTGTGATACCTGACAGAGTATTCTTCGGTGCACTCACATTAGCGTTTCCATAAATAGCGACAGGTCCTGGCTGTTGTAGGCAGTCGTTACTTTGAGGTATTAGGTTTCCTAACGTTTTGCAGGGAGTTAACGGAATGGAGCATACTAACCTTGAACCCGAGGAGGTGGGTCATGGAAAGGAAAAGAACCTTGTTGTGGTACGCGTTACCGGTTGCCTTTGGTGTTCTGTTTTCGTGTGTTTCCTATGAGGAGAAAGGCCGGCAGGCGGAAATCGCGAGTCGAGCTTCCCGGGACAAGCCAGCTCCCCAGGCTTCCCTTCAACCCGTAACCGTATCCCAATGCACGAAAATAGGCGACGTTTCTTTTTTGATTGAACGAGGAGACAATTCCTGTATTCAGAATTTAACCTCTTATGAGAACACCAAATGCGAAGGGACGGGCGTCGCGGTTTTGGCGGATCAGGACTTCGATAAGAACAGATTATTTATTGGACCTCTCTCCGGAAACAATCTGTGTCCGGAAACTGTAACGGTTAGAACTGGTAGTCCTTGTTACATAGTCGAGTTTGACTCGGGCGCTACTCATTACAAATATTGTTATCATGGATCAACAAAAATAAGCTGTAGCCTTATCGGCCCGCCTACTTCAGGCATTTGTAGAACACATCCATAAGCGAGTTGCTTCATAGGACGCAGCATGCTGCGCCTGAAGTTATAGACGCATTTTTCGTTCTGCTTCATGTGTCAAGACGAATGTGACTGCGCGTTTGACGCCCTGCCATGCGACCGAGCACGCTGTGATGTCTCCCGTAAGCGAAGTAAACGGCGAAGCCGATCAACAGCCAAAGAATAAGGCGCAGCCAGTTATCTACCGGCAGGGAAAACATCAGCAACAAGCAGAACGCGATGCCGAGAATCGGAATCAGCGGCACAAACGGGCAGCGGAACGGCCGGGGCGCGTCGGGATCGCGCCGGCGCATGATCAGTACCGCGACGCATACGATGACGAAAGCCAGCAGCGTGCCGATGTTTACCAACTCTGCGAGAACGCGAAGCGGCAACAATGCGCCCATAAGGGCTACGACGCTGCCGGTCAAAATCGTCGACTTCCACGGCGTACGAAAACGCGGGTGCACCGAACCGAAAAAAGCGGCGGGCAATAAACCGTCGCGCGCCATGGCGAGCATGACTCGAGGCTGGCTAAGCATGAGAACCATTAATACCAAGGTGATGCCGGCTAATGCGCCGAGCGATACCAAGACATGCGCCCACGGCAATCCGACTCGACTGAAAGCTTTGGCGAGCGGCGCATCGATATCAACTTGCTGATAGGGGACCATACCGGTCAAGACTGCGGCAACCGCGATATAGAGAATCGTACAGAGGGTCAGCGAGCCGATGATGCCAATGGGAATATCGCGGCTTGGATTGCGCGCCTCCTCAGCGTGAGTCGAGACCGAATCAAAACCGATGTACGCGTAAA
>DASQUN010000677.1:0-4490 GCA_035641275.1 Candidatus Udaeobacter sp.
AGCGGGCTCAGCAACATCCGCCGCTGGCCCAATCCTGTGCAGACGGCGAGTCTTTTGTTTCCCAAGGGTGCGAACTTTTTGGGCTTTATCGCCACGGTATTAATGGTTGTCGGAGGTTTAGGTGTGGCGGCGGGAATTCAGACGCCAAGCTGCTCAGTTATGTTGATTGTCTTTCTGATCCCGACGTTTAATCTACATTTCTATTGGCTCAAGGTCTTGCCGACGATGGTCGCGGTCGTCAAGAACGCGATTGGCAACGAGAAGGCGCAGAACTATTTCCGAACCTTTGATCGGCAGGCATACCACGCCCATGAAGTGGGAATTCGGGACAATCTGGTTTTCTTAGCGGCAGCCGCCTATTTCGCCGTCCGGGGCTCGGCTGCTTACGGCCTGGATAATCTCATGAGCGGGTGGGTCGTGCGTTTCTTTTAGGCCGGATTTCCCGAAAGCGGTGCTCAGGGGCAAGCCTTCCCGGCCGCAGCCGATGGGCCGCTGGCTCCAAGACCGCCCGCGCCGACGCCAAGGGTGCTCATTCCAACAGCCCGGGCCTGGTAGCACCCATACGTTTCTACGTCCGCGGCCCTCCCGGCTCGCCCCTTCGCTCAAAACTTTAATGCTGAAAGGTGAGCCTTAATGGTCATTCACCCGAAAGTGGTGCTCAGGGGCAAACCTTCCGGCCGCAACCGATCGGTCTTTGCCTCAATGGCCCACCCTGCCAAGCCCGTTCGCTGCTTATTCCAAGGGTCCGGGCCTGACACGACTTCTACGGCTCTACGCTTGCGGCCTCCAGCCTCGCCCTTCGGTCCAAAGAGCTGCTTTCAGATTCATAAGTGAGGGTGGAATTTTGATTCATGACCATTCGTCGATCCATGGATAATCCGATCGAGGTTTCGATCCGGCTTGGTGCCATCGCTGCGGCTAAATACCTGCGACAAAACGGCCGGGATTGAGCAATCCGTTTGGGTCAAACTGGCGCTTGATCTCACGCATGAGCGAAAGCGAAGATGGCGCTGAACCCCAAATGTCGATTCCGTCTTTTGAGGCGGGCGGGGCAGAAAGAATAATGGCGTGGCCCTCACGGTCTCGGGCTGCGGCGATGAGTTTCGAGAACCACGTCATCGCTACGTCAGGATTGGCCGCTAAAGAGATCCAGACGGTTCCCGCTACGACATCGCTAACGATCGCCGGATGGAAATCCGATCCGCACCAACCCTCGACGGTCGTCACGAACTCCGCAACCGAACCGCGCGGCACGGTTACGCGATAAACCAGTCGCTCAGCCTCAAGAGGAAAATCGCGCACCTTGGTCCAGAGCTGTTCATGGGCTTTTTCGCGGAGTACGGCGGCACCCAGGCCGAGCCGCTCAGCCGTTGCTTGCGTGTCGCGCAGATGACGCGCGACGGAATCTTCAAAGCCTTCGGACCAAACGGCGACCCGCCAGTTTCCTTGCGCTCCATTGGCCGCGGGGCCCTGCGAGTTCATAAGGACAACAGCCGCCGGAAGTAGAGCTGAGCGCGAGACTTCATCGGCGAGTTGCCTGACCTGCGGTAAGCTCCCCAGCGCGATCATCGTTGCCGCAGTTTCCGGGATCGGCGCCATTCTTACCGTGGTCTCGGTGATAATCCCGAGTGTGCCGAAGGAACCGACAAAGAGCTTGCACATGTCATAGCCGGCCACGTTTTTGACAACCTTGCCGCCGGCTTTGATCGGCTCGCCGGAAACGAGCGCCACTTTCATGCCGATGACTAAATCGCGCACGCTGCCGTAAAACATTCGTCGCGGACCATTCAGACTTGCGGCGATGATCCCGCCAATGGTCGAGTGCCCCACGCGAGGCGGGTCGAACGGCAAGAACTGATTTCTCGGCGCCACCAGCGCCTGCGCATGCGCCAGCGTCATTCCGGCTTCCAGCGTGGCTGTTAGGTTGGCATCGTCATGTTCCACTAAGCGGCTTAGCCGATTTAGCCCGATGACCAGATCAATTCGGCGAGGCAAATTGCCGATTCCTATCGCCGTACCGCCGCCCCATGGGATCATCGCCGCGTTGCTCTCGGAGCCGATGCGGAGCACAGCGGCAACTTGTGCCGGCGTGTCGGGAAGACAAAAAAGCAACGGTTGTTTTCCGTCCACCGCATAGGACGCGAGTAGGTTCGACTCCGACTTTACCGCGGCTACACCAAGCTCCGCTTCGAGCCGTTGTGCGAAGTGATCCTCACTGAGATTCATTTCGCCGCCGCAGCCTCGCCCTCGCTGTAAGCGCGGTCCAGCAGATCCATGAGGTGATAAACTTTCACGTTGGGGCCGTACCGTTGCGCGCCGTAGCGAAGCTGGAGCATGCAGCCGGGGTTGGGGGCGACGATGGCTTCTGCCGACGTTGCCGCGACGGCTTGCATTTTTTCTTTAAGGAGTTCCTGCGACATGCCGGGATGGGTAATGTTGTAAATCCCGGCGCTGCCACAACAGCGATCCGAGCCATCCATCTCCTTAAATTGCAACCCTGGAATTGCTTTCAACAAGTTCCGTGGTTGGCTGCGCACCCGTTGACCGTGGGCAAGGTGACAGGGATCTTGATAGGTAACAGTCATTTTCAAAGGGGCAAGCTTAGCGACAAGGCCGAGATCGCCGAGAAATTGCGCTGCATCCTTGACGATAGGGCTGAACCGCTTCGCTTTCTCTGCATAGATCGGATCGTCACGCAGCAGATGGCCATATTCTTTCATGGCGGCGCCGCATCCGGCCGCGTTCACGATGACGGCATCAACGCCGGCGTCCATAAAGGCGTCGATGTTTCGGCGCGCCATTATTTTTGCCGCCGTAGTTTCGCCGTTGTGAACGTTGAGCGCGCCACAGCAAATTTGATTTCGCGGAAAGACAACGTCGCAGCCGTTGCGCTGCAAGACTCGAACGGTGGCTTGATTGACGTCGCCGAAGAGGAGCGGCATCACACAGCCGTTAAGCATGGCGACTTTTGCTCTGCGTTGACCGAGTGCTGCAAAGACGTCCCGGCCCGGCTCAAAGAAGCGGTCGGGTATCGGCGGCAGCATCGAATCCATTTCACGCAGCTTCCGAGGTAAAAACGGCCGGATGAGCCGTTGCAGTCCGGTTCGTTGATACAATCGTAAAAGCGCTGCAGCCCTTCGCACACGCTTGGGATAGGGAAGCAGCCGGGTGAAAGTGAAATTAAGAACCGCGCGAGCGAATCTCGATCCTGGCGGTCCGAGCGTCTCCCGCGCGGTTTCGGCAATGTGACCATACTGGACACCGGAAGGACAGGCCGTTTCGCAGGCGCGGCAGAGGAGACACAGATAGATGTGATCTTTGAAACGTTCGTTGAGCTCAATGCGTCCGTCGGCAGCGGCTTTGACTAAGTGAATTCTTCCGCGGGGGGATTCTGGTTCCAGCTTTAGGACGCGATAGGTCGGACATTCGTTCAAACAAAGGCCGCAGTGGACGCACTGGTAGAGTTCGGGCATGTCCAATGCGTCGTTTTTCGGGTACTCTGCTTTTGTTTGAATATGTTGCACGTGATCCAACGACTTTCCTTTAGTTTCTAGTTTCTGGTTTGTAGTTCCTGGTTTTCAACTAGAAACAGGAAACTAGCAACGAGAAACTATTCCTTCAGATCCATAATCCCGCCGGAATATTCGCCGGCTGAAGCCGCACTTCGCCGCAGCTGATCGGCGTCGGGAACAGTTTGGCCGGGTTGAAGCGTCCGTCTGGATCGAAGGCCCGGCGAACGCGGCTCATGCACTCGAGATCCGCTTCGTTGAACAGAAGCCCGATGTAGGCCTTTTTTTCGATTCCCACGCCATGCTCGCCGGTGATACTTCCGCCCAGTTCTATGCAGGCGCGGAGCGTGGCCGCTCCAGCCTCGATAACCCGATCTAACTCGCCGGGCGTTCGCATATCGAACAGGATGTTCGGATGGAGATTGCCGTCGCCGGCATGAAACACGTTGGCGATGCGGAGATCAAATTGTTTGCTGATCTCGGCAATGCGTTTCATTATCTCGGGCAGCTTACTTCGCGGCACCACGCCCTCCTGGACGTAATAGTTGGGCGCCAGGGCCCCCATAGCACCGAAGGCGCCTTTGCGCCCCTTCCAAAGAAGCTGGCGCTCGGTCTCATCTTTAGCGACTCTCACCTCGCGCGCGCCGCTACGCGTGCAAATATCGCGCACGAGTTTCATCGAACGCTCCGTATGTTCGGTCAAGCCCTCGACTTCGACGATCAATACCGCTTCGGCGTCGCGGGGAAAACCAACCGGCGCGCCGGTCTCGACGGCTTCTATGGTCGTTCGGTCGATCATCTCCAAAGCTGCCGGAATGATTCCCGCCCCAGTGATATCGACGACGGTGCGCGTCGCCCTGTCCATTTGATCAAAAATTGCCAGCAGGGTGCGGACGGATTCTCGCGTCCGCATCAGTCGGACGACCGCCTTGGTAACGATTCCCATCGTCCCTTCGGAGCCGACGAATACGCCGCAAAGAT
>DASQUN010000678.1:0-2939 GCA_035641275.1 Candidatus Udaeobacter sp.
GTACCTGGCTCGAGAGGATGCGTCGGTCGTGGGGATGTTCGGCTCCGGCGGGATGGCGCGGACGTATTTGGAAGCATTTACCGAGGTGCGTAAAATCAACAAGGTCAAAGTTTATAGCCCGACGAAAGCCAACCGGGAAGCATATGCCAAGGAAATGAGAGGCAAACTGGATTTGGAAGTGGTTCCAGTGGACACTCCGGAAATGGTCGTGCGCGATGCGGATATCGTGGCGACTTGCACCGACTCGACGCAAACCATTTTCGACGAGCCGCAGTGGCTAAAGGAAGGGGCGCATATCACTTGTGTCCGTGCTTGCGAGGTTGGACCTGACGTCATCAAAAGTTGCGATCTTTCGGTGAAGCTTGGCAAAAACACGATCGAAGCGATGGACGAAGGCATGATTCGGCTCCATGGCAACGTGGGTTATATCGCGGGTCAGCCTGAAGAGAGGAGCCGGATTCCTAATCCGTCGGTCGATAACTACAAGGGCGATTACTTTGAGTACTTTATGGATGTGAGAGCCGGCAAAGTTCCGGGGAGAACCGGCCCGAAGCAAATTACGTTTTTCATTAATGCGGGTACACAGGGTTTACAGTTCGCTGCGTGCGCCGGCAAGATCTACCAGTTGGCTAAGGAGAGAGGATTGGGCCGGGAGCTACCGACGGAGTGGTTTTTGCAGGATATAAGGGATTGAAAGGACGTCTCGAGTCCCGCGTTGGGAGTCTCGAGTTACTGATGGTCTTTTACCCGAGACTCTAGACGCGAGAGTCGAAACGGCTCAGTATCCCAGCTTGTCGATTTCATCATCGTCCATGCCGAAATAATGGGCGATCTCGTGCAGCACGGTCGTTCTGATTTGCTCGCGCAGGTCCTCGGGGTCGGGAAAGTCCCGCAGCAAGGGCTCCGAGAAAATCGTGATCTTATCGGGTAGAATGGGTAAACTGAAGGAAGAGCGATCGGGCAGGGGGATGCCTTGATAGAGCCCGTAAAGGGTATCGCAAAGCGGGTCGAGTCCTATGTCTAAGAGAAGACCTTTGTCGGGTCTTGTTTCGACCACCACTTCGAGATTGTGCAACTGCCGGCGAAAGCGTCCGGGAAGTTTGTCGAGAACGCGCTCGACCTCTTTTCTAATTTCATTGTGATCCAACAGCGATGAGATTGTACCAAGTCACGTATCGGTTCAAGAGGTGCCGCCTTTGGCTTCGACCTTTGGCCGTTGTGCTCCTCTTCCTTCTGCCGTTGTCGGTCAGCAGCGCCCAGGGACAGCCGGTGACGGAGGGCGTAGCAGCCCTCTCTGATGACCTCGACCGAGAGTCGCTCCGCATTGCCATTCATCGCAGCCTCTCGTATCTGGAAAAGCTGCCGCCGGAGCGCATCGTCGGCGAGCAGCCGCGACCGTTTACCGCTAAGGAAGTCCTCGACGTGCTCCGCGAATTTGAAAGATTATTGAACCGGTGGGACTGCGAAGAATGTTGGAAGAAGGAATTTGCGGCGCGGTTCGAACTCATTCCGTCCTCGAGGCATCCGGAACGGAACCAGGTTTTGTTTACCGGCTACTACCAACCGGTGATCGAGGCCAGTTTGGTTCCTACGGCTGAATTTGCACACCCGATATACCGCATGCCGGCCGACCTCATCACGGCAGAGCAGGTGACGTTGACGCCAAAGGTGACGAAAGAGAGAATCGTTGGGCGCGTTCAAGGCGAAAGCTGGTTGCCGTATTATTCGCGCCGTGAAATTGATGAGCAGCACTCGCTGCGCGGTCGAGGTTACGAAATTGCCTGGGCGAAAGATCCCATCGATCTTTTTTTTCTCCACATACAAGGGTCCGGCTTGCTGCAACTGCCGGATGGCCGGCGGCTTCCAATTGGCTATGCCGGCGCAAACGGGAGGCCGTACAGAAGCGTCGGACGATGGCTTATCGACCGCGGCAAGATTCCGGCTGAAGAGATGTCCATGCAGCGACTGCGTCTCTATCTTACGAAGCATCCTGACGAACGCAGCGAGATATTCGCGTACAATGAAAGATACATCTTTTTCCGGTTTGTCCCAAAAGGTCCTCTCGGCAACCTTGAGTTTCCGGTGACGCCGAATAGATCGATCGCCACGGACGCACGACTCTTCCCCAAGGGGGCCCTGGCCTTTATCACAACCCGACGACCCGTTTTCGATGCCGCACGTCAAATGGTCGGCTGGCAACCTTTCTCTCGCTTTGTCTTGAATCAGGACACGGGCGCAGCCATTCGCGGTCTACAACGTGTGGATCTCTATTTTGGGACCGGTAGCGAAGCCGAGGCGCCCGCGGGTTACATGAATAGTCCGGGTAAACTCTATTTTTTAGCGCTGAAACAGCCATCCGGCTCGCCGCCCAGCCCGGCTGGCAGGTGAGCCCGCCCGCTCCGACCGTCAGATTGCCAGGTAGCCTTGAGCGAATTTTGCCGGCAAGGTAACCTAATCTCGGCGGATAAAAGCTATGGAACGCCATTCCGAGACGCGACGGCTCAAATTGGCTCTGGTCATCAGCTCCATCTATTTTTTTGCCGAGTTGATCGGCGGATTTTTGACCAACAGCCTGGCGCTTATGTCGGATGCCGGACACATGCTTTCCGATATCGGGGCTTTGGCGCTGAGTCTGTTCGCGTTTCGCATTGCCCAACGGCCGGCGACGTTGATCAGCACCTATGGTTATCATCGGGTGGAAATACTGGCCGCGCTTTTTAACGGATTGGCGTTATGGATGATTGTCGGGATCATTTTTGCCGCCGCCTATAACCGCTTCCTCAATCCTCCCGTGGTTGAAAGCTACGGTATGATGATCGTCGCCGTGGTCGGCTTGCTGGTCAACGTCGCTGCGGGAGCGATCTTGTACGGCGGGCACCACCATAATCTAAATCTGCGCGGAGCTTTCTTGCACATCGTGAGCGATGCCCTAGGCTCGG
>DASQUN010000679.1:0-5670 GCA_035641275.1 Candidatus Udaeobacter sp.
GCGCTGCGGCGTTTGTTGCCCAAGTTGGGCTTGACGCCAGGAAAGGATGTACAGCTTATTCCCACCGGTATCAGCGAATCGGACCGCCGGCTGGTGATGATGATGCAAGGCAAGATCGACGCGACGCTGGCCACAGAGGACAATCTTCTCCAGCTCGGGGCCCGGGGCGCGAAGTTTTCGGTGCTTGCCGACCTCTACGAGAACGGAATCTACACAACCGGCAGCGATATCGCGACCAGCCGCCAACTGTTAAAAGAGCGACCTCGGCAGCTCAAGGCTTTCATCATGGCGATGACCGAGGGGGCATGGTACGGCCGGACGCACAAAGATCAAGCGATTCGAATTTATCGGAAATACCTAAAGATCGAAGATCCCAAGCTGCTCGAATCGATGCACAAGAATTATTTGCTCGGCACGATTCCGGTAAAACCCTATCCGCAGGAAGAAGCCATCCAGAACGATATCGAGGACTTGAGTAATACTCTTCCCCATCTTAAGGGTAAAAAGGCCGCGGATTTTTTGGATTTATCACTGCTGAAGAGTATGGAAGACGAGGGATTCTTCAAACGGCTTTCCGGAAAATAATCCCTAACCAGGTTGCTCAAAGATTCTGATTGCAGGCTGCTCAAAAAGAACTCAGAGGCGAGGCGCGCACTACCTGAAGAATGAAATATGGGGGATGAATCATGAAAAAATCGGCTTGGAAGTGGTATCTCATCCTCCCTCTTTCATCCTTCATCCTTTTTTGATCGTGAGTCTTTTTCACCGGCCTGTCAGCTGAAGCGGGTTAGCGTTGAATGTGCCGAAGCCGCGCATAATTCGTTATGAACTGCCTGGTGACTGGACTTTGCTGGTTGGGGCAGCGGACGCGGACAACGACTATCTCAGCACGGTATTGGCGGAGGATGAGGATTGGTGGTTTCATGCCGATGGAGTTCCCGGAAGCCACGTCATACTTCGGGCCAAGCCTGGTGAAGAACCGGGCCGTGAGACGCTGCGCCAAGCGGCGTCGGTTGCAGCCTATCACAGCAAGGCACGGGCAGCGGGAACGGTCCGCGTCTACTGCACGCGAGCGCGATATGTTAAGAAACCACGGGGTGCAAAGAAGGGCACCGTTGAGGTATCGGAGGGCAGGTTAATGAAAGTGCGCCCCGATCATAGCTTTGCCGCTAGGGTTTCTACCGGCCGTGGGTTTCGAGCAGCGCCGCCATCGAGCGGTCATTGAGCGCCGTCATGCAAAATCTTACCCTCGCCTACCGCGATAATGACAGGACCCCGGTCATTATCGCCATTCGTGAAATGGCGCAGCGTTACTACAACCTCGATGTGCGGGTGGTTCAGATCAAAAAGACTCACGCCTACGAAGCCGCTCTCTTTAACGGATCATGCGATGTGATTATCGAACATCTCGAGTATCTCTACCAAGAGACGGCGAAGGGAAAGAAGGTGACGATCTTCTGCGCGCCCAGCAAGGGTGCAGGATTGAAGCTTGTCGTGCCCCAGCAGCTTCATCGCGTGGAACAGCTTAAAGGCAACACCATGGCCGTGCGCTCTGCCGGTCAGCCCCATGGCGTGACTTTGTGGCTGAGAATGATGGACCTGGAAAAAGATGTAGCGACCATGACTGTCGATGACGATGAGGTAGGCCGCTGGGGACAGTGGAAAAAGGTCGTAAGCGGTGAGTGCATCGCGACCTTCATGTCGCCGCTCTATCTGCCGCAGGCGTTGGCTGCGGGACTAAAGATCTTGCCTGCTCCCGAGATTCCCCTTGTCGGCCACTTTGCCCAAGCCTGCTTGTCGGAGTTCCAGAAGCAGAGATCAGGAACTTTCCGCGACTACGTGAAAGCTCTGCTGCATGCGCTCGCTTGGTTGACGATGCGTCCGGGCGAGGCGCTCGGCGATTTATCCGGAGAGCTGAAGGCCCGCATGAACGTTCGGGACGATGCCGAATTGACGCGACGCTTCGATGCCGTCGTAAGTGGTCTCAAGGCAAAGCCCTATCCGACACTGGCAGCCATTGCGAGTACGTACGAGATCGCGACCTTGGAATATCCCGGGGCAAAAGGACTAAATCCGTTGGCCTTGTGGGATCTTCACTGGATTAGAGAGCTGGACGACCAAGGCTTTATTGACACTCTCATCCACCGCATGCGTCTGAAATAGCACTGGATGCTTGCCTAGGAGAGGACTGTTAAATAGTATAAAAAGTGTAATCTGCGGCGAGGGGTGAGTTGCGGAGATTGAGGCGGGTTAACCACTGAAAACAAAATTCTTCCCAAGGCAGCGAAAATGATCTCAGAGCCGGAAAACATCCTTTTGACGCAAACGGGTCCGCGGACTCCGTGCGGCGAGCTGATGCGGAGCTATTGGCAGCCCGTCGCCTTGTCGGAAGAGCTCCCTGAAGAAAGCGCGCCGCTCAAAGTGAGAATCTTGGGCGAGGAGTTGGTCCTATTCCGTGATGATCAGGGACGTCCAGGATTGCTCGGGCTCCATTGTTCCCACCGAGGAACCGATCTCAGTTACGGTCGGATCGAAGACGGCGGCCTGAGGTGCCTCTATCACGGTTGGCTGTATGACGTCTGCGGTAGAGTTCTCGAACAACCGGGAGAACCCGGAGGAGGAGCGAATCGGCATGAGATTCGCCATCTCGCTTATCCTTGCCAAGAAGCCGGCGGAGTCATTTTCACCTACATGGGCCCCGGGGAGCCGCCTCTGCTGCCCAACTACGAATTCCTCACAGTGCCGGCAGAGCAAAGGACGGTCAGTAAAATCTTTTACCAGTGCAATTATTTGCAGGGTAACGAAGGCAATATCGATCCGGTGCACCTTTCCTTTTTGCATCAATACCTGAAGGAAGCCGAGATCAATCGGCCGCGTATCGTCCCGGGAAGCGCGGCGACCGACAACGCGCTGCTCGGAAAGGACCTCGCGCCGACGATCGAAGTGGAAGTGACGGATTATGGATTGCGGATTTACACGGTACGCGAAGCCGAATCGAGCAAATCCTACCTGCGCATCACCAATTTTATCATGCCGAATCTGTCCGCCTTCGGCGGCTCGACGGTAGGTGAAGGTTATGCCGTGCATTGGCACGTGCCGATAAACGATATCTGTCATTGGAAATACGTTTTTATGTTCAGCCGGGAAAGAGCGCTTTCACAGGACCTACGGAACAAAAACCGGGCCGAGATAACGCCGGATTACC
Organism: Candidatus Udaeobacter sp.; assembly: GCA_035641275.1. Classification (GTDB taxonomy): domain Bacteria; phylum Desulfobacterota; class Binatia; order UBA9968; family UBA9968; genus DASQUN01. Next base: position 3,206 of record DASQUN010000679.1, read on the forward strand.
GCTTAAGCCAGCAGGGGGCGAACCGATACCAACAGGACCGGGAGTCCATGAAGACGAAAACTTTCACGGGCATGGGGTTGAACTTTCAAGCGCACGACGCCTTTGCCACGGAGAGCCAGGGCGTGATCCAAGACAGAACCGCGGAACATCTCGTTTCCTCAGACAAGGCGATCGTCGCGGCGAGAAAACTTTTGCTGACCGGTATCGAAGACGTGAAGCAGGGACGGGAGCCGCGGCATCGGATCAGAGATCCGAAGGCGAACCGTTTTCCACACCTCATGGTCATTTCCGAGGTCGTCCCCGGCTCAATAGACTGGAAAGACTATGCCAAGAAGCTGGTTGAAGAAAGACAGCCATCAACCGAGCGTGCGCGATAAAATTGCTAAAGAATTAGCCGTCAAAGTACCGTAGACAGGCGGCCTTGGAACCAGAGACCCATCGGCTGCGGCTGGAAGCCTTGCCCCGAGGTCCACTTCCGGGGGAATCTGCGATAGAATACCTCTCATCTACAAACGCCAAAGGAACGAGGGAGCAAATATGAAATTACGGATCCAGGTGGTCTATATCGCTCTCCTACTCTTAGTCCTGCCCATGAGCTCCGTTGCCCAGGAGCACATGATCGGGTATGCCGGTTTCGCGGGATTCCAGGCGTCGATGTGGGCCGTTAAGGACCTGGGATTACTCAAAAAGTACGGCGTCGATGGCGAGGTGGTGATGATTCCTGGAACCGCCCGTCAGATCCAGGCGCTGGTCGGCAACAGCCTCGCCTTCGCGCACCTCGACGCCGCGGGCGCCATTCGAGCCGTCCTGGGAGGCGCCGATATCGTGTTGGTGGGATCGTCGCTCAACAAGTTCCCGTTCAGCTTCGTAACCCAAAAGGAGATTCGCAAGCCCGAGGATCTCAAGGGCAAAAAAATCGGCATCGTCGGATTCGGCGGTGGCAATGATTTGGCTGTGACGCTTGTGCTCAAAGAGTGGAACATCCCGCGCGAGTCGGTGACGGTGCTCCAGTCAGGGGGAGGCGCCAACCGCCTGGTTGCGATGTCGGCCAAAGCGCTTGACGCCACGGTGCTTTCTTACCCGGAGCTGGGCGAGGCTCTGCGAATGGGAATGAACGAGCTCGGCAAGCTGAGCGATCTTAAATCGGCTGATTATCCCATGACCGCGGTCGCCGTGCGCCGCCCGTTCTTGCAAAAAAATCGCCAGGTCGTGAAACGATTCTTGATGGCTTACGCTGAAGGCACTTACCAATTCAAGACGGACAAAGAAAAAGGAATGGCGGTCTACAGGCGAAGACTGAAGCAGGAGAACCCGAAAGCGCTCGAAGAGACTTATGAGTATTTTGCCCCGAAGTTCTCTTTTCCTATCCGGGTTTCCCACGACGGTATGCGCAACACACTGGAAATGATTGGTAAGGGAGACCCCAAAGCGGAAACTAAACTCGACAAATATGTCGATGAAAGCATTCTAGACGAGTTGGAAAAAGAAGGGTTCTTCAAGAAGATCGCGGGAAATTAATTTGTTCAAGGTTTAATGGTTCAAAGTTCCACGTCGGCTTATTAAACCGAGTCATTGAACGTTGAACGCTTGAACTGTTGAACTAAGCCGACCAAAGGGAGAGGCCTATGTTAACCAGGATTCAACACGCTGCGATCGTTAGTGAAAATTTCCTCCGGGAGGCGAAGTTTTATGAAGCTGTGCTCGGCATGAAGCGATCCAAGCCAGGCTCGGCGGAGGAAGAGAAGGCGATCAGGACAAATTACGCGGTCAGCATCAGCGACGGCTACGTTGGCGTAACCGTGATCGGCAGAAAGCCGGGTTATGTGCCGGGATTGCACCACTTTGGAATCGACGTGGATGACGTGGAAGAGGCGATCGCGCGGATCAAAGAAAAATATCCCACCGTGGCGGTTCTAAAGCGGCCCTCCAACCGGCCCTTCGCCACCTTCGGCGCCCACGATCCCGAAGGCAACTATTTCGATCTCACGCAAGAAGGCATGGACAATCGCAGGGACGTATACATCGAGGCGCAACGGGAGCAGCCGCGCCGGATCCACCATCTGAAACTCCGGGTCATGAATCCGGCTGCTATCGCTGCTTTCTACCGGGATCTGTTCGATTTAAAGGAGGAAGAGAAGGCGCTGGAAGATCCTAACTTCTATCTTACCGATGGTAAAGTGACCTTAATCATCGCGCCATGGAAGATGAGCGATTTCGAAGGCGCCGGCATCGACCGGCCAGGCATCGAGCATATCGGTTTCAAGGTGGAAAGCGTGGAGGCGGTGAAGAAAGAATTAGCCGCTTTGCGCGAATCCGTCCCTGACATGGGTGAGAGAATCGTCAGCGAACCGAAAGAGGGCGAGCGCCGCCTCGCGCTGATCGCTTCCTGCCGCCACGGTCAGCATCAGTTTTCTGATCCGGACGGCGTGTTTATCGACATCACGGAGAATTAGGCGATCATTTCT
>DASQUN010000680.1:0-3602 GCA_035641275.1 Candidatus Udaeobacter sp.
CGACGTCTGGTAAACCGAGATCCATGAATATGATATCTGGACGGTCGGCAAGACTGCATGCGATGGCTTGTTCGCCGTTCTGGGCCTCTAAGGCTGTGTATCCCATTAGTTCCAGATAAAAGACGAGGATCCGACGGCAATCAGTATTATCTTCAACGATGAGAATTTTCTGTTTCATTACGGCCTCCGTTTATGAAATCGCCAGTGAACACGCTGCGAATCGATTTACCTCTCGGCGTTGGGCTTATTATTCTGTTGATAAGGACGGTTACCCGAATACGACCAGTTATGTTGCGATTCCCGTCGGGTTTGCTTCAGTCGTGTCCGTGTAGCCAACGAGAGCCAGCCAAGGACAACAGCCACAGTGAGAAAGAGCGCCTTTTCCGTAAGTACCTCCTAGCCGTTTAGCGTTACTATGTCAGTCTCAGCAACCGTAAGGCCATCTCCCTCAAGCTAATCCAATCAGCAACTTATGCCTCTTACCCAGCGATAGCCGGTGACACGCACCGGCGCGATTGCCGGAGATTGTCATTGGACGCGTAGCCCGGCGGTCCTCGTTGAAGAGTGTCGTAGCCGGCGCTAGACTTGTTTTGTGGCTAAGTATCTAGCCCGCAGTTGCCCGATGTGTAGGGCGTACATGGGCGTCGTAATCGCGAATCCTTCAGGTGAGAGTAACGTCATACCCATCCATGGGGCTTGCGCCACTTGCGGCTACGAAATCGCCTGGGTCCTCATCCGTCCGGCGCCATAACGAAACCATTGATCGCCTAGTAAAGCTCAAAACGCGAGCGGGCCAAAACACCCATTTCGTTACCTCACCACACGCCTAAGGCAACCCGGCACCCTCCATAGTGGAGTTTTCGGCACTTCTGCGTAAAACCAGGCAATCAGCGCTCCGGTGCGCAGCGGCCTTGGCATTGCTCTATCCGGGTCCAGTAAAAGGATATTCACATCGAGTTCTCTAAGAGATTGTTGGCGGAAAAAGACGGACAAGGTCTGAGCGAATATGCGCTCATTGTCTTTATGGTGGTTTTCTTTTTCTGGAGGAATGAAAAACACTGATATAGGCGACGAGCTTGTAAGTGTCTGGGACAAGGTCAGAAACTGTATCGGGCCCCCCTTTCTCTTGCAACGCCTAAAATCGGTTTCAGCTGGTAACCGCTCTGCGCTTCTTTTGCCGCGACCAGTGATCTGAGTGGCAACTATAAAATTAAGCCAATCCCTTTTTTGCGGACCCGATGCGACTACTTTGTACCTATTCGAACTCCTTACGCTGTATCGGTCAGGTGCTGGAGAAATCGGGCATCGAAGACTTCGATTTGAAATATGATGGCGGCGAGTTTCGTCTGGAGTGCGGTGATCCGAGTCCACCTTACTTAAGGTTGATAGAAGTACGCTATGCTTTAGATGATATACAATCTCTAGAACGCGAGGGTAAGGCCAAACGCGGGCGTCCTTGTGAAGCGCTAAATGTCGATAGTCTGTCCGAATTGTTGCGCACCTTGGGAGCACACGTTGACAAAAAGCGGGGACACCTACTGCGGATTTGCAGTAGTGATTCTACACTCCCTCATGGCTCCGTAAAGTTAGAATACCAAACGGGCAAGGATCTGCATGTGGAAGCGTTTTCCATGGTTTCGATTCACCAGATTATGGCGCGCATGTCCAGGAATCCGATCAAATACCTCCAGGCGCTCGTACGGCTCCTCACAATAACGGACGAGCCATAAGCCCGCCGAGCGCCAGACACCGGCCGGCCCCCGCCGGTCCTCAGCTATTTACCAGAACTGTAGATGAACGCGGCGTAAGCCTTGATCTCTGCTGCGCAAAGACCCGCTGATTTTTATCCAGGCGATTGGCGAGTTGGATATCGGCTGCAGTGTTTAACTTAGAAATCAGACATTAGCCGCACGGATTTTATTTCCCTAGACCGGTTGACTGCAGGTGCTCAGTGGCGTTATAGGTGCATCATTCATCCCGTGAAGAGGCTGCCGTGATCTTCTTGAGAATAACCAAGGAGGGTCCGAAAATGCACGCCAAATCATTGAGAGCCATCGGTCAGTCCCTTGAGATACTCCGCGTTGAAAACTTTGAGCTAGAGACACAAGGCAACAATTACGTAGTGCGGAGCGAGTCGCTATCACCCACCTCCCAATGGATTTTCAGGAACAGTCTCGTAGAAAAGGTTTGGGGTTCGCGACTGCCCAACCAGCAAAGCCCACCTTCGGGTGACAGGTCGTTGTGTTATGAGCCTACCGATCTTTCATGGCTTGACGCGCAAGGACAAAAGAAGAGACGAAACCACTCCGACGCGCCAATGGTTGGAGCAGGTAAGTTATCTCAACTGTTACGTACCGTGGGCGGGCATCTGGATAGAATAGAGGCGAGTGTCTTTAAAATTTCCTGGGCTTCGAGTTCCATATGTGTTGACTACCAACCTTCTGTCGGCGACCGGGAGCGAAAAGATTTCAGCGTTGAAAAACTTCGTGAGCTTGGTCTGCATATGAGGTTCCGAAGCTCCGGGTCTGGGCGTGACCTTACGCGGACTCGTGAAAGCGTGGGATCACGAAGTTCATTGCGGGCAAAGTTCTGACAAACATGTAACTATATTGACCGTAACGAGACTTCTTACACGCAGACAATTCCTCCTCAGAGGACGGTATCATTTCATCATAGCACGCAGCTTTGAGCATGGGTAACGATTCTCCTCCCTATGCGTAACGCAACGAGTGAAGAGATGTAAAGATGAAGCCGGTCATATTCGTATTGGCCGCCTGCTTAATTCTTGCAGGTCTCGCCGTCGGCGAAGAATTGAAACTGCACGAAGGTTTCCAGGACGTCCGCTGGGGCGCGAGCGTCGAAGAGGTGCAAAAGCTTTTTCCTAATGCCCGCCCCAAACCCATAGACGCTGCAAGTCCACGCGAGAACGTTTATTTTGCCGGATCGAAAATCGGCGTAGTTCAAGTAGAGTTGAGTCTTGTTTTCCTCGACAATAAGTTCGGTCAGGTGGTCATGCACTTCGATCGGACCGAGGCGGAACACGTGATCGATACCTTTAAAGAGCGTTACGGCAAACCATCGATGGAGACGCCAAAAGGCGTCGGCTGGAACGTGAGCGGGACGTCTGTTATGGTTTTGCGCGCCGGTGTTGCCACCGTCTCATCGCCTGAATTTGCGGCGTATGCCGAACAGCGCCAGCCCCGTGTCAAAGACGCCTCAAGGGGTCCCTAGTGACTCTATGCTGGCGAACGTTCGCGCGACTGTCTCGGAAGCCGTGCCAAGTCTTGATCCACGAGCCTAGGCCCGCCACGCCATGTCTTTTAATTCGGTCGAATTACAGAGTTCTTAGGCGGAGGATTTTGTGAACTTGTTCCTGAGCCAACAGGTTATTGGGATCCTGAAGTTCGGGTGTATTGCCGCAAGCCTGGCACTGCGCGAGTCTTACTGCGGCCATGGTGGTCAACCCCGCAGGTACTTGCAACTGAAAGCGAAGGTGGCACTTAAAGCATTCGACAATCCAGACGCGTAAGCCTTGCTCATTCATGGAAGATGCCCTTATACAACGATTCCATGGCGATTGGAAGCGTGAAAATGACATATGG
>DASQUN010000681.1:0-5559 GCA_035641275.1 Candidatus Udaeobacter sp.
AAAGACCGTCGTTCGATTCAGAAAATTATTGCTTCCGGAATGCCGGAGTCCCACAGGCGAAACGTCGGCTGAACGTCCCATTGCGATGCGGATTGGCTATCCGAGAAACAGGGATCGGCTGCAGATCCGGATAGCGATCGGATGTGCGGCCCAAAAATGTTTTGAGCGTTCGTTCTAACGCATGCTGGAGAGGTCTTTTACGAATCGCCAGTCTGCGACTTTTTCGACCGGGATGTCTTCCTTTAGCTTCAACCGCTCTTTTACGATCCTCAGCTCGTTTTCCAGGCTCGCCTTCGCTACCGCTCCATCGGCAGTCAGAGATTTAACCGCATACTGGTAGACCTTATCGACGTAAGTGGGGCTTAGCTTGAGGTAATCCTGCATGATAACGAGAGTCTCTTTCTTATTCTGTTTGAGAAATGTAATTCCCTTCCAAGTCGCCCTAACGACACGTCTGATCTGGTCAGGGTTCTTTTCGATTTTTTCCGTTGCGACCGCGAGCCCCCCAAGGCGGAGATCCACCACGTCGCCAAGATAGACGACGCTGCTCAAACCGAGCTGCTCCGTCTTTTCGATGTAAGCAACATCCAGCGGCGTGGCATCGACAGTTCCGCTCATCAACGCCGCCAGCCGGTCACTGGATCCGCCCACCGCCAGAAACGTCGCGTCACTATCGGGATTGAGGCCACTCTTTCTAAACGCCTCTCTGACGAGAATATGAGGAGGAGATCCGATCGCGCTGACCGCGATTCTTTTGCCTTTTAAGTCGGAGGTGTTTTTGACTTGTGGCCTGGCGACGAGGATGTGGAGCGGCCGGTCGAACCAGCCCATGACGGTTTTGACTGGAAGGCCCTGGACGGACGCAACCGCTGTCGTGCTAGCAACGGTTGAATAGTCCAGTTCTCCCGCCAGCAAAGCGGCCACCTGTATCCCGACTCTGATGGCTACCTTCCGGATCTCCAGTCCTTCTTGTTGATAAAAACCTTTTCGCTTGGCGATCTCACTCGGCAGCTCGTAAAGGCCAACGCCGGAAAGGCCAATGTGGACGATCTCAGCTTCGATTCTGTTCCCGACGCCGAAACACCCCAACGCAAATACAAAAACTAAAAACGTCGCCGTCCTTTTCATAGGTGCGCGACTGTAACTTACGCTAAAACGCCTTGTCAATCTGTATTGCGCCAGCGGGCGCCACGAACTGCACAAACCGTTCCACATCGGCATAAGCTGCAACAAGTTAGGTCTGAGTCATGAAAAGATTCCGCGACTCCTCGCGTTTTAGGGCTTTTTCGATTCGCTGGACTTGCATGGCATGTCTGGCGTGAGACGACGCCTTCTGGCAGCGCATGGGACACGTCTTGAGGGAGCTTGGCCTAAGCCCGGAAACGGTCCGCCAACGTCTAACTTCATAAATGTCTAGTGTGGTGTCTCAGAAGTTCGTTTAATAAAGTCCAAACCATGGCAGCAGCACAAGTTGAGCATAATTCCCCTTTGTCCCCCTTTTTCAAAGGGGAATTTTCTCCGTAGGATTCTAACCCCTCTTTGAAAAACTTTGAAAAAGAGGGGAAGGGGAGATTTTCAGATGGAATAACGCGGGAATTATGCAGCGAACTTCTGGGACGGGACACTAGTTTAGGTAAGAGAAACCACGCTGCTGTAATGCTTAGTTACCTCCACCTCTCTATCACCAAGCCGACCCGGAGCCGTGGGCTTCGTGCGACACGGGAGCCAGAACCTTGTAAGGATCACCGAACTCGGACGCCACTTCGATCACTTCAGGATGATGTAGCAGCGCGCGATCGAGCATCCCATGCATGTCGACAACGAGCCGGTCGTCGATGTAGAGGCGCGCGTTGAACACTGAGCCATCCATGTGTCTGAAATTGGGATGCTTGCGCGGAGTTCCCAGCCCCGCCCACGGCATCTTGCTGATTAATTCCCAATGCATCGGATCATCGATGCCATGTTGCGCCGAGGCTTTCGGGTGGTAGCCGAACATGATCTCGATCAATCGGTTCGATTCCGGGACTTCTTGAAACAGCCTGCGACACTCTTCGCCGACTTCAGCGCCGCCGTCCACTTCAGTGATCAGGCTATCCTTTACTTTCCAGCGCATAGGTTCGGCCAATCTGCCGCCGACGCCCTGCACGCAGCTTAGATACACTTCGCCGTTGGCCTGTCCGTCACCATTAAACACACCGCATCGTCCCCAGGGAAAATGGCAGCGGCCGGGAGGATCGCCGGCGCGGAACTGCATGCCATAGAGACGTTTGCCGTCGTAAGTCGCGGTCAAATTGGTTCCGAACGAATCTTCCAAGCGCACCACTTTTCCCGCAGCGACCACATCGCGCACTTTCTCGGCCAATTTCCACAGCACCTTGTTGGGAAACTTTGCGTAGTCCCGCGCGAGCAATCCTGCAGTGCCTTCGAAATAGATATGATAGGGTTTCATCCGCTGTTCGTGCAGCTGGGTGCCGCTCTCTTCTCGCGTGCGGCCCATGGCGCGATGCGCCGGCGTGAATGTGATGAACACGGGCCACACCCAAATAACCACGTCTGAGGCGTGCATCGCCTCCAAGACCCCGGGCGGCACAGCGCCGTAGCGCGCGATCGGTTCGGTGACAAGGGTCATCGGCTCGGCGCCGAAAAAGCGCAGACCGGCAGTAAGCGCTTCCATCGTTGTCTTATCACTGCGAGTATCGGCCAACAGCAGCACTTGATCGCCGCGGTGCAAATCCGCGGCTTCGATCATGTTGCGAACTCCGATCATCATATCAGCGGCTGGATACATCGTGGTCATGACAACTCCTTCATCCGCTTTCTTGTGTCTGTTTATCTTCCTCTGATTGCAATCTCCCATTAGGCGCTTGCGTTCTGACGCCCTGAAACGTTATGCAAAATCCACGCTGGCGATATGGGAATCGGCCGTTTATCATATATGCGTCAAATCATCCGGCAAGAAGACGCGGCATTTTAGTATGGAACGACTGCGCCTTACTTTATCCTGCAACGAGTACGATCGAACGCGTTTTCTAGTTGACGGCACCGTGAAAGCGGAAGGCATCGATTTAACCGTCGTTTCGTTGCCGTCGGAAGAGCGCCACAGACGGTTTTCTGCCAATCTGGAATTCGACGTGTGTGAGCTCCAGGTGGGCGTGTTTCTCGGCTGGATGGCGCGCGGCGCGCCGTTCACAGGGATTCCGGTGTTCCCACACCGTAAATTTTGTCATGGCAACGTGCTTGTCAACACCGCGAGCGGCATTCAAAATCCCGAAGACCTGGCCGGTAAAATAATCGGCATGCGGGCCCACTTCAATCCGGTATCACTCTGGATGCGCGGCGTCTTGCAGGAAGAATATGGTGTGCCCGCGCGATCGCTTAGAATTCGGACGAATCAGCAGGAACAAGTCCCAGCATGGCGACCCCCCGATTGGTTGGAAATTGAGCGCTTACCAAGCGGGCAAAAAATCGAGGATGTATTGCCGCGCGGCGAAATCGACGCAGGCATGCTGCCTGAGATAAACCCGCAGCTCGGCCGGGATACTCCTCAAGTGCGCCGCTTGTGGCCAAATTTTCGCGAGGTCGAAAAACAATATTATCTGCGCACCAAGATCTTTCCGATTCGTCACGTGGTCGTTGTGAAGAATGCTGTATTGGAGCGCCATCCGTGGGTAGCTCGAAGTCTCGTCGAAGCCTTTACCAAAGCCAAGGAGAAGGGCATCAGACACGTGAGCGATACGCGGCGCTCGTTTCTCGCTTGGTACGGTGCGGAACTGGAAGAAGAGAGAGAGCTCTTCGGCCCAGACGCGTGGCCCTACAACATCAAAGATAACCGGGTCGTGCTGGAAACCATGGCGCAGTACGCCGAGTTGGTGGGTCTGACGGGTCGCAGACTCGAAATCAAAGAGATGTTTGCGGACAGCGCGTTGGCGGACGAGTCCGCAGGATAAGAAGGTAAGAAATTTATTTTGCTGTTATTTACGCGAGTCTCACTGCTAGATTTATATCCTCTCCCTTGAGAGGCTGTGTCGCATACCGGAAACGTCGTGGCGGTCGGCCCTTCTGTCATTTCGACCATAGGGAGAAATCTAGATCCCTCACGTTCGTTCGGGATGACAACCCGGGGTTTAGGCGATTGCGACACAGTCTCTGACGGGAGAGGATAAAGGTGAGGGTGAAAATTTATCACCCCTCATTCTAACCTTCTCCCGCAAGGGGAGAAGGAATTATTATTGCGACAGATTGGATTTGAAGCTCATGAGCCCGTGCAACCGGACGAGATTGAAAAAACGTATTCCTTTTCCTCAACTCCCGGCGCGCGCCCACTCGGGGCGGTAACGGTCATCCGTGACGCCAGCGACAGTGTAGCCGCCATCGACATAGAGAATCGTTCCCGTTATATAACTGGCGCCGTCAGAAGCTAAAAAGACGCAGGGCTCGACCATGTCTTCCGGGGTTTCCGTTCGACCTAGAGGCAGCCTGCGGACTCGCTCCAGAACTCCGGGACTATAAGGCTTGCGCGCAGTGTTGCCCCGCGCCACGGCATTCACATTGATGCCATAAAATCCCAGCGCATGCGCTGCCGCGCGAGTGAGACCGTTGACCGCGCCGCGATCCGCGGTCCATGAGGCCGCCTGCCCGGGGCCCAGCACGCCGACGATGGAGCTTAGATTGATGATTTTCCCGTAGCGCTGTTTGACCATCTGCCGAGAGGCGGCTTGGCAGGTAAGAAAGTAACTTTTCACGCCTCGGCTCAGCGAATCGTCGAAGTCTTCTTCCTTAAAATTCAAAAACTCCTGGTTGTGGGAGGCCATGGTGGTGTTGACGAGGATGTCGATGCGCCCGAATGCGTCGACAACTTGCTCGACCATCGCTTCGATTTCCGCGCGCTTACGGAGATCGATGGCAATTGCCAAAGCGCGCCGGCCCTTTTGCCGCACTTTTCCCGCCGCAACGTCGGCGTCGGTTTTTTTGAAATCGACACAAGCGATGTCGCAACCCTCGGAGGCGAATCCGGGCGCGATAGCCGAACCAAATTCGCCGTTGCAGCCAGTGACGATCGCTACTTTACCCTGGAGTTTCATTACCTCACCGAGCCGGCTGCCAGCCGGTCGCTCTTAGCTGGGCGTAGTTTCTCCTTGTAATGCTGTAATCAAACAGCGCCGATGCGTCAGGCGGATTGGCGGCCTTAGTCAGCTCGGCGCGAGTCGCGACTTCTTCTCTCAGGACATCATCAGGCAACGACCCGTCTTCAGTCATGCTCGCTTTGGTCACTTCGTAATCGACCTTGATGGCTTCCAAGGGAGAAGGATCGCGCTTGCTGATGAGCGAAATAGTCTCATCGCGGTAGCGCCGGGCGAACTCTCGGCCTTTTGCCAACCCGCGCAGGAATCGCTCTACCAGTTGCGGGTTTTCGGCCAAAAGCTTGCTGGATACCGAAACGCCATTCCACACCAATTGGATCTCTTTCCCTAAATCGGCAAGGACGGTGTGTTTTTGATCTTTTAAAACGACCCTATCCCGCGGCACCAACGGGGCAGCGTCGATCGCGCCGGAAAGTAG
>DASQUN010000682.1:0-2919 GCA_035641275.1 Candidatus Udaeobacter sp.
AAAATTTTTTTCCACTCCCTCTCCTCCAACCCTTTTACGTATCTCAATCCCATGCGCACCGCGAAACCGTCGGCGCTTTGAAGACAAGGCTCCAAAGTGCAATCCCAATCACTGGCCGTGACATCGATCGGCCGGACCCCCACGTGGTGTCGCTTTGCGTCTTCAACGATAGTCGCGGGCATATAGAATCCCATCGGCTGAGCATTGAGCAGCGAACAAGCAAACTCCGCTGGATAGTGGAACTTGAGCCACGCGGTCGCATAAGCGATGAGCGCAAAGCTGGCTGCGTGGCTTTCCGGAAAGCCGTACTCGCCGAAACCGCGGATCTGCTCGAAGACCCGCTCGGCGAACTCCGGCGCGATTCCCTTCGCCTGCATGCGCGTGATGAGCCGATCGCGGTGGCGCTCCATGCGTCCGGTGCGATGCCAAGCGGCCATGTCGCGTCGAAGCTGGTCGGCCTCGCCCGGCGTGTAATCCGCGGCAACCACCGCAAGCCGCATGACCTGTTCCTGAAACAACGGCACTCCCAAAGTTTTCTCCAGCACGGGGATTAAACTCGGATGTGGATATTCCACCGGTTCCTTGCCTTGCCGGCGGCGGAGATAGGGATGGACCATACCGCCGGTAATCGGCCCCGGCCGGACGATGCTGATTTCAACGACCAGATCGTAGAAGTTCCGCGGCTTGAGTCTCGGCAGCATCGCCATCTGTGCCCGGCTTTCGATCTGAAATACCCCGACCGTGTCGCTTTTACAGATCATATCGAAGACCGCGGAATCTTCTGCCGGTATGTTCGCCATCGAGAGTTCGACGCCTCGATGCTCACGCAGGAGCTTGAAGCATAAATCCAGCTGGGTAAGGCCGCCCAATCCCAGTAGATCCAGTTTGAACAGGCCCAGATCTTCTAAATCGTTCTTATCCCATTGAATCACCGTGCGCTCAGGCATCGTGGCATTCTCGATGGGGACGATGTCGTGTACCGGTTCGTGGCCCAGAAGAAACCCGCCGGGATGGATCGACAGATGGCGGGGAAAATCTAAAATCTCGTTCGTGAGCTGAACCAGATGTTCACGCATGCCCGTCGCGGGATCAAAACCCATTTGTTGAAACGTCTCATAAGAAACTCCATCGTAGGACTCAAGCAATTTGGCGACGCGGTCCAGCTCAGTTTCAGCAAAGCCCAGCGCTTTGCCGACATCGCGTAAGGCCGAGCGTGAGCGGTAACGGACAATATTGGCCACCATCGCTGCGCGGTCGCGCCCATATTTTTCGTAGACGTGTTGGATCACTTCTTCACGCCGATCATGCTCAATATCCAGATCGATGTCCGGCGGCTCGGCGCGCTCTTTGGAGATAAAACGCTCGAAAAGTAAGTCTATACGCACCGGATCGACGGCCGTAACGCCGAGACAGTAGCAGACCGCGGAATTGGCGGCAGAGCCGCGCCCCTGGCATAAGATGTTCTGTTCGCGGCAAAACTTGACGATCTCCCACATGGTGAGAAAGTAGCCAGGGTAATCGAGGCTCTCGATGATCTCGAGCTCTTTCTCTAACTGCTGTACGACGTCAGCGGGTATCGGGTCGCGGTAACGTTCCCTGGCGCCCTGAAAGGTAAGGTAACGCAGCCATTCCGTCGATGTCGTGCCATCCGGCATGTGCTCTGACGGGTAGCGATAGCGGATTTCATTCAATGAAAACGTGCACCGCTCGGCAATCTCGTGCGTTCGAGTCACCGCCAGAGGATCGTCTGAGAAAAGCCTGGCAAAAGCATAAACCGATTTGAGAGCATGCTCGGCGTTCGGCTTGAGTCTACGCCCGCAGGAAGAAACGGGAATACCGTGTCGTATGGCGGTCAAGACATCCTGCAGCGGGCGCCGGGCCGGAGTGTGATATAGAACCTCATGGCTCGCGACGACAGGGAAGCCATAACGCTCTGACCTTCTCCGGAGTCGCGCCTCCTGATTTACTTCTTCATCCCGGTAATGCCGAGCCAGCATGCCGTAAAGCCGATTGCGAAAAACGTCATGGAGATCGCCGGCAATTTGATCCGGCTCAGCTTCGCTCGCAAGTAAACTTCGGTCACCACCCCAGAGTGCAATCAATCCGGCAGCATGCCGATAAACCTCATCCCAAGTGACCACGCTCTTCCCTTTTTCAGAGCGCAATCGCCCGGCGGTCAAAAGCCGGCACAGGTTCGCGTAGCCGCTCCGGTCTTGTGCGAGGAGGAGGATGACCGAGTGATCGTCTAGGGTCACTTGCGCGCCGATGATTAAATGCAGTCCCTCTTCTCGCGCCTTCAGGTGCGCGCGGACCACACCATAAACGCCGTCCCGATCCGTCAGCGCCAAAGCCGGCAGGTCCATCCGATGGGCTTCTTCCACCAGTTCATCCGGATGGCTCGCGCCTTCCAAAAAAGAAAAATTACTCTTGCACCAAAGCGGTACGTAAGAAGACATTGAAATTTATCTTAGCAAAAACCCGTGCCGTCGCTATAAAATCGGATTGGAAACCTGAGAGGTTGGCTATTCGGTTGGGAGAATTTCTAAAAAATAAAAAAAAGTCGGCGTCTAATGACCAAGTTGAGCTGGTACGGGTGGCACCCCAGAAGCCTTGGCCCGGCGATCGGCTACAAGATTATTTATGGACCGAGGAAAAACCGTCACACAATGTAAACCGAGAGGCAGGCCCTTCCGGCCGCGGTCAATAGGGCCTCTACCTTGTCGGCCGCCACCCGATCCGCTCCAATGGTGGTGGCTGCCACGGTCCGGGCCTGAGCGTAATCTCCACGTCTCTCTGCCCGCAGCCTCCCGGGCTCGCCTCTCGGTCTCGCTCGCAAGAAGGGAAAGCCGGGGCGATACGAAAGCCGGCGCACCGAAACGCAGCCGTGTCAAAGAGCAGAATATGTTCGGATTAACCCCA
>DASQUN010000683.1:0-9533 GCA_035641275.1 Candidatus Udaeobacter sp.
TCGACTAGTTTGGACAAAGCAATCGAGGAAGCCGACCCTTATCTCATCAAATACTTCGATGTCCACAGGGCCGCCGACCCGGCTCGCAAGGAGATGGGATTGCTGACCGTGCGCGATACCAAGACGCAGTTGAGTCAGGGGCTCGTCATTGCAGGTGATCCGGAGCGCTGTGTTGACACGATTCAAAGATGGCGGGAGGAAGTGGGTCTCACGACCATCTCCGGCACTTTTCATTTCGGCGGCATGCCGCAAGAAATGGCGATGAAGAATATCCGGCTGTTTGCGGAGCGGGTGATGCCGGAGCTCAGGTAACCCGCCGATGAAGGAAGCTCATACTTCGTTCCGCTTCAACCGCTCGCTCGAAGGTAGATGGTAGGGGCACGGCATGTCGTGCCGCTACTCGATATGTCGCGCGCCTCGGCTCCGAACCTTTTGCTCGGCTTGAAGAAAAATTCTGTATCACCGCTGTCAAACCGAAAGGATCGGTTTCCGAACAGTTTTGTTTGAAGCAGCATCAGCGCTGCGCCGGTAGGTAGGAAAAGTCGAAAACCTGGTTCGCGGGAATTTCCTTCGTGACGCCTTCGGTCTGGCGGGTTTCCCGGATCGTTTCTGCGATCAGTCCCGCCTCGATCTTGCCATCGGACGTTTCGACTTGTTTGTGGTAATCGTAGATCTTTGAAAGCAGTTCTTCGTCGTCGATCTTAAGCGCGCGCTTCAGAATTGGAATGACCCTGGCTTTGTTGTCTTTCGCAAAGGTTCGTGCGCGCGAGAGAGCCCGGGTCATGCGCCGCACTTGTTCCGGCGACCGCTCCAAAGTTTCTCCAAGCGTGACCAAACCGGTACTCGGCAGACGAACGAAGTTGCCGGCGAAGGCCAATTGCTTCATTCCCTCGCGATAAGCGATAAAATTAAATGGCGGGTTGAGGAGGCCAGCGGCGATCCGTCCGGTTTTGATCGCCGCAAACATGGCGCCTTGGCCCCCGACGGTCAACACGGTAACTTGCGCGGGGTCGATCCCCGACTGGGTAAGGATGCGGCGCATGGAGACGTCGTGCAGTCCACCGCGTGACGAGATGCCGACGGGTTTTCCTTTGACTTCTTGGATTGAATTGACCCCCGGCGCCCCGACCATATCCAATAGCGGACGATCGACAAAAACCATCGCGGTCCGAATGTTGATTCCCCGAATCGATGCGACGACGGCAGAGCCTACGGTAGTGGCGTACTGGATATCGCCGCTGAGCAGTACCTTGATATTGAGCGCCGCCGGGATGACGATGAGTTCCACGCTGAACCCTTCCTGGTGAAAAAATCCTGCATCCTTAGCGACGAGCAAGGGCATCGTCGTGATCGTGATTGACGGCACGCCGATGTTGACGTTCTCCGCAGCAGCGGCGTTTGGGACAGATAGAAACAATAAGACAGCTAAGGCTAAATGGACTGGTGACCCGGGATGTTTGAATCGTGTTTGGTATCTCGGTCGCCCCTGGACACGCTCAGGACGAGCGGCCAAAGAGAATACCGTTCGTGGTGAGCTTGTCGAACCATGAACGGGGGGCGCGATCTGAGCGTTACAGGCCGTCAGTATTTGTTGGCGAGCTGACCGCATAATACTCCGTCTAGGCCAGCGGATAGAGCCGGCGCGAGTTGTCATTAAGAATCTTGCGCTTGGACGCATCGCTAAGTTTTTGATTCTCGATGATCGGCTGTGAGGCGCCGGGGAAGCGGCTGTCAAAGTGGCTGTAATCGGAAGCGAACACGATCCAATCGTCGCCGATCACGTCGACGACGTGGACGAGCTCCTTCTCATCGGCTTCGCAGGAAAAATAAAGCTGGCCACGCTCCAAGAGTTTGCTCGGCTCGGTCTTCAACGCGGGCAGCTGGACGCCGAGTACTTCGAAATGTTCATCCATCCGTTCGAACCAGTAGGGAAGCCAGCCGCAGCCGGATTCTAAAAACACGAAGCGGAGTTTGGGAAAACGATCGAGCACGCCTTCGCCAATGATGACCGAAAGCGCGATCATCTGCTCGAAGGGATGGCCGAAAAGGTGCGAGTAAAAAAACTTATCGACGCGCTCCGTGCCGACGGCGTCCGAGCCGTAGCGTCCCAAAAACATGTGAACGCAAATGGGAACGTTAAGCCGCTCGGCTTCCTCATAGAGCGGGAAGTAGTAGGGATCGCCCAGATGGCGGCCGCGCACGTTGGGAAAGAGTGACGCGCCGACAAAGCCGAGTTTAGCGACGCTACGATGAAGTTCTTCGATCGATGCATCGATGTCTTGTTGGGCGAGTGCCGCCGTGCCTTTGATGCGTTTCGGATCGGCTGCGCAGTATTCGGCGAGCCAGGTATTTCGTGCCGTCGCCAGCGCGGCGGCGAGACCGGCATCGTCTAACGCGGGAAGCGTTCCCGCCAGCCCCGCGCCGAAGAGTACGGCGACGTCGATGTTTTCACTGTCCATATCGACCAGCCGCGCTTGGGGATCGGTCATGCCCGGGCGGCGCGGATGAGGCCGGCTGTACGGGCCGCCGACGCCGATGCCCAGGCCGCTCGGTCGGGGCCAGGCTTTGCCTTCAATGATCGTCCGCAGTTGGCCGTTACCGCTAACCCGACGCTCGGGAGCTAGACTCTTGTATTTGTCCGGCAAGCGTTCTTTCCAATCGATGTGGTTTTCTTCGAGGTGGCCGTCGGCATCGACGGTTGCGAATGAATTTGCCATGGATACTCCTTGGCCTCGCATGGGGAGGAATAACAGATTAAATTCCAGTTTTCACATTACTAGCCCGGATTATCGATTTGTGACCGCGATCGAGAGGCGAGCCCTCCAGAGCGAGAGCACAAGTATAGAGTTCAATGTTTGGTTCAATGTTCGAGGTCGAACGAATTGAACGTTGAACCCGGAACATGGAACGTTGAACATCCGTTGTGTTCTTCACTACTCCTTCAGGCTCACTCCTTGATCGATACGGTGTCGGAGTTTTTTCTCTGAGCATGAATAATCAAGGATAGTACGCGTTTATGTATCCAGCATTGATGAGGAGAAGACCTCTTCGATTGTCGCGAGGCTCCGAGTTAATCCTTCGGCGTGCGAATTGTGAAAAAGCATTTCGAGCATCTTGCGATTCTTGCTCAGGCCGAACGGATAGGGATCGTCGCCAAATGTCGCCGCTTGACTCTTTCGATCATTGCTCTCGAAGTAGAGATAAGCGGGACTGCCAAAATTCGTTCTCTCGTACGCTGCTTGTTTGCTCTGACCAAAAATCTGGAATAACTCGCCAGCGAGCCAGGGATGGTCATCCAGCAAGCGCCGTTGCGCGACGATGACGTGGTTGGCCGGCACGATGCCGGTTTTGTTAAAAAATGCCTCGACCACTTCACGGCCGCCGTCGGAAAACAATTTTCCAAGTCGCGGATTTCCTTCGAGGGGTGTGCCGCCGTAGCGATCCATATTCAGGGTAAACAATTTCGGATCGTGGCGCGGCGCAAAGCCGTAGGCCGCGTCCATTTCGCCGCGGTCGAGCATGATATCGAAAGTTTGCGAGGCATTCAGCCACGTCAGGCGAACGCCGCCGGGTGGCTCGGTGTCCACGCCAAGCATGCCGCCGTGGCTTAGTTCTGGAGTGCGCCCGATGAACCACGAAATCTCGTTCGGCTGAATGTTGTGGAGCTCGCGCAGGAAAATTCTCAGCCACAGCGCGGCCGTCATCACGTAATCGGGCACGCCTACGCGCTTGCCTCTGAAATCCGCCAAGCCGGTGATGCCGGCTGCGGTATTGACGAAGAGGCCCAGCCAGACAAACGCTTTGGCGGGAAAAATCGGCAGCGCGCACCATTGCCAGCGGTCGCCCTTTGCCTGTTCACGCGTGATGATGTACTCGGAAAGCGACATCTCGAAGACATCGAACTCGTCGTATTTGAGATTGCGGTAAAATAGCTCCGGCGGTGTTGTGACGACGACATCGAGACTGAACTTCGCCGACTTGATGGTCCCGTCGACGAGCGGCTCGAAACGCGGGTTTTTGGTCACTCCGACTTTTAGATTCAGCATGACGCAACCGTTCCGTTGATGTTCCTCGCTCCGTTCTACATACGACGAGAGTGTGATCAGGTCAAACTCTACGATCTGTCCGCAGAGAGCGCGGGTCACGGAGGCTGCTTCGGTGCGTCCGTCGGTCCACCGGCGTCTCCTCAGTGGACATTGCGGAGACCTTCAGGTATGAGAGGAAAGTTCTGAGAATTTGAGAAATCGGAGGCAAGCATGAAAATTTGTCACTACAATTCCAATCAGGCGGGAGTGGTCGCCGGAGACAAGGTGTTCGATATTGGTGATGCCTTGATCAAGGCCGGATTGGCGCGGCAGGGCTACACCATGTTGGAAATCATCGACGCGCTGGCCAATTATCCCCAGGCGATGCAGTGCGCGCGCGAGGCGGCGCAGGGGCCCGGAGCGGTTGCGCTTAGTTCGGTGAAATTATTGGCGCCTATCACAAATCCGGGGTCGCTCTGGGCCGCGGCGGCCAATTATCGCGCGCACCAAGAAGAAATGATCACTCGCATGGGGAGCGCGGATCGGGTCATGAAGACCAACGATGAATTGATGGCGGAATTCTTCCTCAAGACGACGTCCTCGATTATCGGACCGGGGGATACGATCATTTTGCCCAAGATTTCCAAGCTCGTCGATTTCGAGTGCGAACTCTGCGCCGTAATCGGCAAGCGAGCGAGAAAAGTGACGGAAGATCAAGCCCTCGATTACGTTTTCGGCTACATGATCTGTTGGGATATCAGCCAGCGCGATCCTTGGGGAAAGGGCATGCAGAACACGCGGAACATTCGCAAAGGCTTCGATACTTTCACTGCGCTCGGTCCGTGGATCGTAACTAAGGACGAAATTGACGAGCCTCAGGATCTGTCAATCAAAGTGCTGCAAAACGGCAAAGAGGCGATGACCGCGCACACCAGCGACATGATTTGCGGTTTGCGGGAACACATTCGTTTCCTTACGAGCTGTCTGACGCTTCGGCCCGGCGATCTGATCACCACCGGTACTCCTGCCGGTGTGAGCAAATTGCACGACGGCGACCATCTGAAGGGCACGATCGAGAAGATCGGTGGAATGGAGCTGAACGTCAGGGCCGAGGAATAGTATCGTGGGTTCTGTAAGGGAGAATAGTCATGTCGCTTCCGCATAAAGTCAGTCCACCTGCGCGCACCCTTCTGGGTCCGGGACCGAGCCCGGTCCATCCACGCGTGCTCCAGAGCCTGTCGCTTCCGGTCATTGGCCACCTCGATCCGGCCTTTCTCAAGATCATGGACGAGAGCATGGAAATGCTGCGCGAAGTGTTCCAGACCAAGAATCGCCTCGCGCTGCCGATGTCCGGGACTGGCAGCGCGGGAATGGAAACCTGTTTCGCCAACCTCATTGAGCCTGGCGACGATGTGCTCATCGGCGTGAACGGCGTCTTCGGCACGCGAATGGTGGATGTAGCTCAGCGTTGTGGCGCCCAGGTGGATACGGTGACGGCGGACTGGGGTGCTGCGCTGGATCCGGGCCAATTTCGCTCTGCGCTGGCGAAGAAGCCCTACAAAGTTGTTGCTGTCGTTCATGCAGAAACCTCCACTGGTGTTCTTCAGCCTCTCGAGGAAATATCCCGTTTGATTCATGAGCATGACGGCTTGTTCCTCGTAGACGCCGTGACCTCTTTGGGCGGGGCGCCAGTAAAAGTGGATGAGTGGGTTATCGATGCTTGCTACAGCTGCACGCAAAAGGGTCTGAGTTGTCCGCCGGGCCTCTCGCCCGTTACCTTCAACGAACGGGCGATTGAATCGGTGCGAAAGCGGAAAACAAAAGTTCAGAGCTGGTACCTTGATTTGTCGATGATCGAAAAGTACTGGGGCAGCGAGCGCGTTTATCACCACACGGCGCCTATCTCCATGAACTACGCTTTGCACGAGGCGCTGCGGGTCGTCTTGGAAGAAGGTCTGGAGGCGAGCTGGCAGCGTCATCGCCGGGTGCATGAAGTCTTTCTCCGCGAGATGCGCAAGCTGGAATTAGAACCTGCGGTGGCGGAATCGATCCGCGCGCCGATGATCAACGCCATACGCATCCCGGAAGGTGCCGACGATGGAAAGATCCGGCAGCGCTTATATGACGACTACAACATCGAGATCGGCGCGGGATTAGGTCCACTCAAAGCTAAGATCTGGCGTATCGGCTTAATGGGACACGGCGCACGGGTGGAAAACGTTGAGTTGCTAGCTAACGCGCTACGGCAGCTCATCTAGATCAGACCGATAAAAAAATCACCTGCATCGTCAGACTGTGCGAAAACACGCCGTTTGCACTCCGGCTTGGGCTGCCCTGAGTCTATCGAAGGGAAGAACGGCTAGGCACTTGAATCGCCTCTGCTTGCACGACTCGAACAGTTTAAACGGTTGACGCCGGCCTATGTATCGAGGATCTAAAGCGACAGACGGAACTGTAGCTGAGAGCAATCGCAAACTTTCGGTTTCGTGTTAATTCAATGGTGTGACGAATTCCTTTCGAATGAAACCGGATGACGCGGTATCATTCGCGCGGACTTCCAGCCAATCGCCGTGGTTGCTCAGCAGGGACACTTTCGTACCGGTGGTAAACTTGGCCACTGAGGTTGATGTGAAGTTCGGCTCCTTACGCAGGGAGGTGTCATACTTGATCTGATAGGCTGTTGCGGCGGGTTTGGCAGACGTGATCGGAGTAGTCTTTTCGGAACGGACAGCGACGGTCTTGGTGCCGGCCTCCGTCGGCTTAGCGGGTTCCGGTGACTTGCTCTGCTGCATCGGTTGCACGTTGTTGCTCTTGGCTAGGGCGCCTTTATCGCCGGGTTGCCCCAGAGATTTTTCCCACTGAACCAATGTCGTAATATCCATGCCTTCGCGCACGAACAAGAGCGGACAGTTGACCGTAACGTTTTCCGAGGTGATTTCCTGAAAGGACCAATTTGAAACCTCGGCAATCACCGCCTTTTTGAATTCCACGTCGGCGATGCGGGACGTGATTTCTTTAACCTGTGAAACTTCGCCCGTGGGAACAACATTAAACTGCAGCATCATACCGCCCATCAATGTCGGGTTTTTCTCACTCTCAGTCCGATACATTTCCCGCAGGCTCTGCAGCTGTCCTTCAATCCTCGAGATCACCTTGCCGTCTGGCATCTCGGTCTCTTTGGTTGTTTTGACCCCGAAGCCAAGCTCCGGTGCGACCAGCACAACGTTTCCGAGAGCCATGTTCCAAGCGCGAAGCGGTTTTTTTCGCGTGCCTTGCGCGGCGGCCTCATCCACCGATGCTTCCTCTTTTGGCGAAATTGATTCCGCTCCGAAACCGAAGACGATTAGACCAACTCCAAGAACACAGCTTACAACCGCGATAATGGCTCTAATACCCAACCGGCCTCCATCTCTCCTATTCATGAAAATAGACCCTCCGGGTAATTGCTCGATACCCTTATTACAGCAAGTCTTATACCGTCATCATAGGAATTTTGAGGCGCGCAATGGCCCTTTTGGCCGATTTAGGAACCTTGGATGATTTGCGTGCCATTCGATGCTATTAGCGCCTCTCCAATCGATATGACCGAAGGCTGGATTGTGCACCGGTGTCATGTATTTTGCGTCGCGGGCGGCTTCGAGCAATCAGCAAAGTGCACATTTTTTTTACCGGGCAAACGTTTTTGTTTAGCCGCGCAATCTTGAGGTGAATCGAGAACTGCTCTCGTCCTTTGTTTTCTTATCAATCAGGAGTGGAAGGTTCGTGACTCAAGACTTCGCTCACGAGCGAATGCTGGGTGATGCGCTTTGACATGGTCTCCATCTGTAGTGCGGGGGCTATCAATCGGGAGGATCTTCGCGCCGTTAGGCTTGTGATCGTCAGGTTCACGGTCGCGATGGCGACGGGCGATCCGCTGGCATTAACGGCCGCCCTGATGGCGATGGCCATCGCCAAACGATCGTCAAGCCTCGTGTTGTTCACAGGACTTTCCCTTGATGGCGGCGGTGCTTACGGTCTAGTATGGGAAGCCGTTTCAGGGAAGACACGCTAGCAAGGAGGAATCGTGAAACAAACTATTTTTTTGTTGATTTCGCTTCTGCTCTACAGCGCTGAGGTGTCCGCGCAGACTCCGTTTTACCAGGGCAAGACCATGACCTTAATCGTCGGTTCGGGCGCGGGCACAGCGTACGATATGTATGGGAGGCTGCTCGCCAATCACATCGGGAAGCATATTCCGGGAAATCCGAACGTGGTGGTGCAGAACACGCCCGCGGCGGGCGGCTTAGTTGCGGCGAATTTCGTTTACGAGGTTGCCAAACCTGACGGCTTGACCATCGCATCGATCAATCCAGCACATTATTTCAACCAGATTCAGGGCAACAAGGAAGTGAAATTTGACTGGACAAAATTCACTTGGCTCGCCAGTTCCGACAAGTCCGAACATATGCTCTATATGCGCTCCGACGCGCCGTATAAGACGATGCAGGACATTCGTAAAGCAACCGAACCGCCCAAATGCGGCGCCACGGGCACGGGAACCAGCGGGCACTATATTCCTCGCATGCTTGAAGAAGCCCTGGGGACAAAGTTTACGATCGTAACCGGTTACGCCGGCGGCAACGAAATCGATTTGGCTACCGAGCGAAACGAAGTCGTGTGCCGTTCGTTTACCACGGCAGCGTACTTCGCGCGCGAGCCTTACCATACGTGGCGCAAAAAAAACTTTGTCCGGATACTCATGCAAACCGGGCACAAGCGAGACCCGCGGTTGCCGGATACGCCCTTGCTCAGTGAGCTGATGGACGAAGTCAAAACCTCCGATCTCGGGAGACGTGTCGTCACCGTCATGCTCGGTTCCGGCGAGCTCGGCCGCCCGATCGTGACCCATCCCGCGACGCCGCCGGAACGGACGAAGGTTTTGCGCGAGGCCTTGATGAAAAGCATGGCCGATCCCGCGCTCCTGGAGGACGCCGCTAAAAACAAGTTGGAAATCACGCCGGTTAGCGGTGAAGAGCTGACCAAGATCGCCAAGGCAGTGATCAATCAGCCGCCAGAGGTGGTCGAGAGAATCAAAAAGATTCTGGCGCAGTGAACAAAAGAATCTTTGCGAGCTCGGCGTCTTGGCGCGATAAACTTTGTTGAAGTGGTTCTGTTGAATCTACGACCTCAAACCCAAAACTGATTACGCAACTACGGCCCTCCTGAGACGCCATAGCTACTCATGACGCTCCTATTGCGCCGAACCGAAGTTGCCGATCTACTCGACCTGCGCCAAGCGATGCGTGTGCTCGACCAAACTTTCCGAGAGCAGGCGGACGGAAAGGTCAAGCAAGTGCCGCCGCTGCGATTTATGAATCGGGGAATGCGCATCGTTGTCGGCGGGCTCGAGGCGCAAGATAAAAGCGGTCTTCGAGTGAGCGTCACGGGCGGCGAGAGTATCGCGCTCTTGTTCGAGATCAGTTCCGGTGATCTATTGGCGGTGATGGGCTATCCTTTCAGCAATCTTCG
>DASQUN010000684.1:0-7358 GCA_035641275.1 Candidatus Udaeobacter sp.
CGCTGAACTTTTCGAATTTATCCCCTCCAAAGTCGTCCAGTTCCGGGTTTTTGCCTTGGACCATGAACAGGATCAGCTGCTGGCTGAAGTTGCTGAGAGCACACTCAAAGGGCAATCGTCCGCTGTCAAAACCAGCGTCTAGCGCCGGCTCCTACGGCAATCCCTCGTCGGTCTCCGGGGCTCAGTACGCCACAATTGAGTTCAAGATCCCTCACGCCGTCGAACAAGTGCTGAAGACACAGGAGTTTATCTCGGCCAGGCCGTCCCCGGTTCGGGCAAGCAGATGGGCGAGCAGCTTCATGCTATGCGACCATCGGCGTCGCTTCCGCATGGCGATGCCTTCCTGGCTCTCGCCAAGAAGTATCGAATGCATGTCTAACTAGTTCTTGCGCGGATAGCTTTACGCTACCTGGAGCATGTGGTAGAAAATTCTTTCATCGAATAGCCAGCATAAAATGCTGGGCCAAGTCAAATGCTCATGAAAGACGCCATTACGAAAGCCTTCAACGAAAGCATTCGGGTTAAGCAGGCTTTCCTGCGGGACAATATCGATTCTTTAGTGAAAGCGATCGACGCCATTGCCGATGCGTTCCGGAGAGGTAATAAGCTGCTCCTCTTCGGCAACGGCGGCAGCGCCGCCGACGCCCAACATATTGCCGCGGAATTCGTCAACCGTTTCGTGATTGAAAGGCCGCCATTGCCAGCTGTTGCCTTGACCACGGACACCTCCGTGCTCACAAGTATTGCGAACGACTACGACTACAAACAAGTCTTCGCCAAACAAGTACACGCACAGGGAAGGGCGGGAGACGTTGCTCTGGCCCTTTCCACTAGCGGCAACTCCGCCAATGTGCTTGCCGCCATCGATGCATGCAAACAACTCAAGATCACGACCATTGGCTTAACGGGCGGTAACGGAGGGAAAATGGCGCGGAAAGTTGATCTTTTACTACAGGTTTCTGAAGGTCACAACAGTCCACGCATTCAAGAAACACACATTCTCATCGCCCATGTTATTTGTCAGATCGTCGACCAAAAGCTGTTCCCGTCCAAATAACCGGCCGCCCGCGACTATACATGACGACAAAAACATTTAGGTCACTCAATTTCTCAAAGGTCAAAACCTATCCGGTCAAGAAAAGGTTTAGCAAAATTCAATCTGCACTGTTAGGTAAGAAAGTGAAAAAAGGAGCGCGGGTTCGTTCCTTTATCCAAGGACTGCCGAACATCCTTGCCGCGGAAAACCTAAAAGCGATCGCGCGCAAAATCGCCGCGGCCCACCGGGCTAAGAAAACGGTCCTTTTGGGGATGGGCGCTCATCCAGTGAAGGTTGGCTTGAGCCCCGTAATTATCGATTTTATGGAAAGGGGAATCATTAATGCGGTCGCCCTGAACGGCGCTGGAGTCATCCATGACTTCGAACTGGCATATATGGGCGAGACGTCGGAAGATGTGGCAGCAAGCCTCAAAGACGGCAGCTTCGGCATGGGTGAAGAGACAGGAGCTTTTCTTAATGAAGCCATCAGCGAAGGCTTTAAGAAGGAGTTGGGTATCGGCGCCGCCGTTGGCCACGCGATTCTCAATGGCAAACTGCCCCATCGTCGGCTGAGCATTCTCGCGGCTGGAGCGCGCCTGGGAATTCCTGTCACCTCTCACATCGCCATCGGTACCGATATCATCCACATGCATCCTAAAGCTGATGGCAAGGCGCTTGGCGATGGTAGCTTGCGGGATTTCCGCATCCTGACCTCAGTCGTTGCCACTCTTGGAAACGGAGTATATCTCAACTTTGGTTCAGCCGTGGTGCTCCCGGAGGTGTTTTTGAAGGCTGTTAGCTTAGCACGCAATCTGGGTCATTCTGTACAGAACCTCACGACGGTCAACTTGGATTTTCTTACGCACTACCGCCCCCTCGCAAACGTCGTCAGTCGCCCCACGCTGCAAAGCGGCCATGGGTATAATCTCACCGGCCATATGGAAATCATGGTACCGCTTCTGTTTGCGGTGGTATTAGAAGAGCTGTAAATCTGCAGCCCTTTAGGTCGATCCCTAACATCAGAATACCCCCGAGAAGGACCGAGTGCGTGCGCTATCAAGACCGAGAGCGACAAAGCCATAGCGCTCATAAGTTCTTCTTCCGCTACACGCTCGTGAAATAGCGCTGACGGCGCTAAGATCGGTACTCCGAATGATGAGCCGTGTCTCAAGAACAATGATGCCAGAACTGCATACGCTGATGAAGACCATCACAACCAAACTTAAAGACAGCTCTCAACGTCAGGGTTTACCATGACAGATTTTTTCGTTAAATTCAGCTGACACTCGCTTGAGACGCATGATCATCACTCTGACCACCGACTTCGGCTATACAGATCCTTTCGTGGGGGTTATGAAAGGCGTGATCGCCGGGATCAATCCGCACGCCCAAGTGTTCGATTTAAGCCATGGAATTCTGGCGCACGATATCATGGGTGGCGCGCTCGTCTTGCGCCACTCCGCATCTTACTTTCCACGCGGCACGATTCACGTTGCCGTAGTCGATCCCGGTGTAGGAAGCGCTAGACATCCGCTTTTGATCGAGTCCGACGGACAGTATTTGATTGGCCCCGACAACGGCGTGTTGAGCTTGGCCTTGGCGAACAAATCAGCTGAGCGGATTGTCCAGTTGTCTAATACGAGTTATCATCTGCAGCCCACCAGCACGACCTTTCATGGCAGAGATATCTTTGCGCCGGTGGCCGCGCATCTTTCCCTGGGAATCAACCCGGGCGCCTTTGGTGATCTTGTGGATGACTACGTCCGCTTGAGTTGGCCTCAACTCATGAAGTCTGACCGGGGCATCGATGGCGAGATAATTTACATCGATCGCTTTGGCAATCTCTTTACGAATATTAAAGAGCAGGACTTGAGAGCCTTGCCTAAAGACAAGCTTTGTGTCTCGCTGGACAATAATATCAACATTGATGGGTTGGCGCCTAATTACGCCGCCGGCGCGGACGGTGGTTTCATAGCTCTCATCAACAGTTGGGGACTACTGGAAATCGCCCTTTACAAAGACAGCGCGCAGCGTATTTGTCAGACAAGAATCGGAGACAAGGTGCACATCCGTTGAGTGACATGTCAGATTAAACGGAGGTCGGGATGGGGGAACGGCTAAGCTGGGATCAATACTTCATGACCATCACGCAACAGGTAGCGGAGCGCTCGACGTGCATGCGTGCCAAAGTTGGCGCCGTGATCGTCCGTGACAAGAATATTTTGGCGACAGGCTACAACGGCGCGCCGGCTGGAATGCCGCACTGTACCGATGTTGGCTGCCTTATTTACGAGTCCAAGACACCCAACGGAGAAACCGAGCAAAACTGCTTCCGCACGATCCATGCCGAGATGAATGCCATCGCTCAGGCGGCCAAGAACGGGTCTAGTATCAAGGACGCCGCCATTTACATTACCCACACCCCTTGCATTCACTGCCTAAAGGTTTTGGTTAATACCGGAATTAAGGACATTTTCTACCTGAAACCGTACAAGCTTCACACTCTCGACGAGATTCTGCGCTACACCCAAGTCCATCTCCACGGAGTAGATCTGCCGGCCAAATAAAAAGGGCGAGGAGAACTCCCCACCCTTTTTTCTTTTCAAGTGCGCGGGCAGCGGTTAGATCTTGCCCTGCAGTAGAATAGCTATAACGAAGCCGTAAAGAGCCAATGCTTCCAGCAGCGCGAGGGTCAGCACAAGCGGTAGGAACAGCCTGTCTGCTGCATTAGGATTGCGCCCGATACTTTCCATTGCCGCAGCACCGACGCGCCCTTGCCCCAAAGCCGCGCCAAAAGCGGCGATCGCGACCGCGACGCCTGCGGAGATCGCAATTGCGACTCGCGCCGGCGAATCACCGGCCGTCGCCGCACCTTCTGCAGCCATAGCCACCCCGGCGGCCATTACGGTCACGAAAAGCGCGCCCACGTAAACAACTAGCTTTCTCATGCGCTTCCTCCTTTCCAGCGAACTTGGCCTGCCCTTCCTCTGTCCTCATCCTAGCCGCGACGGCCCTTCGCTTAATCAATGTTGTGAATCGTGTGCGTTTTCTTCATCATGCCCATGGCTAATAGCCAGGGCAACATAGATCATGCTCAATAGGGTGAATACAAATGCTTGAATCACTGAAACCAAGGTACCCATGGCGTAGAAAGCCACCGGAACGACGAGCTTCGTCAGGTTGATGAATGCCTCGATGACTTGATGGTCACCCATCATGTTTCCGAAGAGACGCAGGGAGAGAGACACGGGTCTGAAACCATGAGAGAAGGCCTCCAAGATGAAGAAAAACACTGCGGAAATGAGGAGCACGGGAACCAACGCGAGCTTTCCAAGTACGCTTTTTGCCGGCAAACTGGTCATGGGTCCGAAGAAATGCTTGAGGTAACTCATCCCTTGCTCACGCACGCCGATCACGTTGTAACCAATAAACGAGACCAGCGCCAATCCAAGGGTCGTGTTCAAGTTGCCGGTCGGCGGAGCGAAGCCCGGCAGAAGCCCCATCAGATTGCTCACCAGGATGAAGAAGAAGAACGTTCCAAAAAATGGAACATACTTACGTCCCCGTTTGCCGATGATGGCATCGCTCTGGCTCACCACGAGTTGCACCAACAGCTCTGCGATATTTCTCGATCCCAGCTCAGCCGCCGGGATCAGCGGATCTTGAGCGCGGCTCAGCGCGGCGCGCGCCTTTAACGCAATTAAAATGACAAGCACGGCGGCGACAACGGCAAAAAAAGTATGGTCGCCAATCAGATGCTGCAATGGCTCCGGTAGCACAGCATACCAGGTAAAAGGATGTTCCATTGTCCTATAGACCCAATTTAACGCTCGCTCTTACAGCTTCCACCACAATGGCTAAAAGCAATGACGAAAAACCAAGAGAAAATGAAATTGCGTCGATCTCAAACCGGAAAAAGATCGTGATCAGCAGAGCCAAAAAGATCGCCACCTTCAATACTAGCAAAGCGATGCCGAGTTTCACCCGTCCCCTACTGGCCAATGGGGTTAACACCCACGCAACGCCAAAGCTGAGAAGAAAGAAATTGAGCCCCATGAACAGGCCACCCATGAGAAGTGCCACAGGCTCAACCATTTTGATCCGGCCCAGACTGGCCAGTAATCCCAAGAGCAAGAGAGCGTGCCACAATTCAATGCGCAGTATCGTTCTTTTCGACGCGGCTTCCATCCCACTCCTTCGCGAAGAATTTAGCCCACCGGACTAATCTCGCGAAGGCTCCCGCAAAAGCCAATGCCGTTACCGCGATCAGGAACCAGGGAGACGTACCCAGGTGCTTATCCAAGAGGTATCCTACCAGCGGACCACCGAGGATCGTGGCCGAAAGCTCAAAGGCGACCCCTATGTATAGGCCCGCTCTGCGCAGGAAGGGTCTTTGGCTGTCCTGTCGGCGATTGGGGCGGCCGCCAACTTTTTCCACTGCTGTAGGTCTCTAACATGAAGGTCCGGGGGGGTCAATCTAAAGCGCTTCCTGCACTGCCCATTGATCAAAGGCGGCGATGGCTTTGTCCAAATCCGCTGCAGTATGAGCCAGCGAAACGAACGCCGCTTCGAACGGCGCCGGCGGCAAGTAAATACCACGATTCAACATGCCATGAAAATATCTGGCAAACTGATCCCGGTTACATTGCCGTGCGTCAGTCGCATTTTGGACGCGGTCCACCCCAAAAAAGAGAGTCATCATGGACCCTACGCGGTTGATTGTGCCTGTGATTCGAAATTTGCGAAGAACCTTGCGGTACCCCTCTTCCAATTTTCTCCCCATGATTTCCAGGGCTCTATAGGTGCCGGGACGAGATAATAGTTTCAACGTAATCAGACCGGATCTGACCGCGAGGGGATTTCCCGAAAGGGTCCCGGCCTGATAAACGGGTCCCTCCGGAGCCAGTAAGTTCATCACCTCCTGCCTTCCACCGAACGCTGCTAATGGAAGACCACCGCCCAATATCTTCCCCAAACATGTGAGATCCGGTCTCACCTCATAAAGCGCCTGCGCGCCACCGAGAGCTGCGCGAAAACCTGTGATGACTTCGTCGAAGATCAAGAGCGTGCCGTGAGCGCGCGCAAGTTTCCTTAGGGCTATCAGAAATCCTGGCGTGGGGGGAATGACTCCTACGTTCCCGCATATGGGCTCCACGATGACACCAGCGATATCTTTGCCGTGTGCATCGAACAGATCCTGCACCGATCCGATGTCGTTAAACCTCGCAACGAGAGTTTCGCGAGCAAGACTGACCGGCACCCCAGGGCTGTCGGGCAATGCCAGCGTTTCGATGCCGGAGCCTGCCTTTACCAACAGTCCATCCGAGTGGCCATGATAGCAACCATCAAACTTCATTAGTTTGGTCCGGCCTGTGAACGCACGTGCCAAACGAATTGCGCTCATCGTCGCTTCAGTTCCCGAGCTCACCAAGCGAAGCTTTTCGATTGACGGAACGAAACGACAAACGAGTTCGGCCAATTTCACTTCATGTTCGGTCGGTGCACCGAAGGATGTTCCTCTCTCAGCTGTTTTTTTCAACTCGCTTACGATTTTTGGATGCGCGTGCCCTAAAATCAACGGCCCCCATGAGCCGACGAAATCGATATATTTTTTATCGTTACTATCAAAAACGTAGGCTCCTTTTCCACGTGTGATGAACACGGGAATACCACCGACCGCCTTCCACGCTCGCACTGGGCTGTTCACTCCTCCGGGGATTCTCTGTCTTGCTCGTTGGTAAAGTGTTGTGGATTTAGGACGTGACATGAGCAAGTGCTCCCTAACATCGTGTCCAGAGTGTGTCAAGTTAATTAAAAATTAGCTGCGCGAACGAAAAAAATTTTTCTTGTGCTTTTTTTCTTGCAAAGAAATTTGAAAAGGATTATGAATTTGCCTTCCGAATTAAAAAAACAATTTCTGCGTCGGACGGATGTGAGAAAGTCCTTCTTTTTTTCCAACATGACTTGTTGGGGAACTGTTGAAGATGCACGCCTGGTTCAGGACGTTGATATTCGTGTTCTCAACTCTACGTAAGCAGCTAATTACTGGGTGGTTTTTGAGTTATCCACAGCTGTTGATAAAATTGTTCGTAAGTTCTTCGGCGGTTTTCCTATCAAAGTCAGTTACTTATCGGTGTTGATCATGGATGAGTTATGGAAAGAAGCGTTGGGAGAAATCGGCGATCGACTTGGCAAGCAGAATTTTGAGACTTGGATAAAGCCAATTCGTTTTGATTCCCGCACGAAAAATGAAATTCACCTGGATGTGCCCAATAAGTTTTTTCGTGACTGGCTGACTGAACACTTCCTTAACCAAATTGAA
>DASQUN010000685.1:0-2753 GCA_035641275.1 Candidatus Udaeobacter sp.
CGTTCCAAGCAGTCGGTAGGCGCGGCGAAGTTGCTATTCCCGCCGACGCTGAGGTCATGGACGTAAAAGGCAAGACGGTTCTGCCGGGCTTCATCGATGGTCATGGCCATTTGGAGGATTTCCATGGAGAGCTTTATCTCCATCTGGGGATCACGACCTGCGCCACGATCGAGCTCTATCAGGACGGGCCGTGGACCCTGGCGCAGAAACAGGGCACCGATCTCGGTAAAATTCGCGGGCCGCGGATCTGGATGTCGGGCCGGGCGATCGGCGGCGTCAGCACCGGGCACGATGCCTTCGGCTCGCGCACAGCCCGCGACAACATCATCGTCACAACGCCCGAAGAAGTGCGCAGAGCGGTGCGGCGGAAAAAGGACCTCGGCTGCGACATCCTCAAGGTCAATGAGTTTCTTTCCATGGATCTGGTGAAAGTCGCTTGCGACGAAGCGCATCGGCTCGACATGCCGGTTGCGGCCCACAGCTGGGACGTCGTCGGCTCCGTCAACGCGGGCGTTGACGCCATCGAACACATCTGGTCGGTCGGCTACAGCTCCATCCCGTATGCTCCCGCCAGGCGCAAGCTGGCCGAGGACCGGCTGGGTGGCGTCATCGACCAGGAGCTCGCCGGTTCCTATTACCAAACTGAAAACTTCGACGAGGTGATCGGCGCGATGGTGGAGCACCACGTCGCGTGGACCCCGACCATCGCCAAATGGCTGCGTCCGCTTTCGCCGAGCGCCGAGCGGTTCAGAGAGAGAGAAAACCAAATTTTGAACGACCCCAATGCCGATCTCCCCGCGGCCGTCCGCACGGTGACCGACAACGCCTATGACAAGTTGCTCAAGCGTTACACGCCCGCAGAACTTGAGCGCGCCAAAATCGGCTATGAAAAAGCCAATGAATTCATCCGGCGCTTCGTCCAGGCCGGCGGCATCCTGAAGGAAGGCTCGGACCCGCCCCGCGGCATGGCCGGCTTGCTGATGCATCAGGCTCTCGCGATGGACGTTGAGGCGGGTGTGTCGCCGATGACGGCGATCCAGGCTGCCACCCTCAACGTCGCCAAGACTTTCAAGAAGGACAAGAACTACGGCAGCGTCGAGCCCGGCAAGATCGCGGACCTCTCCATCGTCGAGGGCGACCCGTTGCGAGACATCTGGATGACGCAAAACGTCAAGATGGTCATCATGGACGGAAAGGTCGTCGATATGGGATTTACAAAATACAAGAATCCGATTTCGTCCTTCTATTCCTACCAGAGCTTGCCGCTCGACCTCGAAATATCGCCGCTCTTTCTCGTCGAAGGATCCGGTCCTACGACATTGAAGGTACGGGGATATGGAGGCATGTGGCCATTCCATCGCGTCCTGCTGAACGGCGAGCCTCTACCGACCAGTTTCGTCTCGAAGGACGAGCTCAAGGCGATCATTCCGCCCGAGGTGATCGCCAAGGCAGGCACCTACATCGTCACTCTCAAATGCGAGGGAGAATCGTTCCCCGAGTCCCATCGCGCCCATCTCGTGGTGGGCTTCAAGCCGTAGGGAGTTGTGCTATCCGGTTCACCCATCACAAGGATTCTGCTGAAAAGCGCTATGAATGCTGCGATCAGGCTCAGACGAATGGAAAATCTCTAACGATTCAACCGCGGCTCGTCCTGAAGGCTCTCGAAGGATGAAAGGACGGTTTTTTTTCAGCAGAATCAGATGGCAGATCTTGCTCGGCCTAATGGCCCAATGTTCTCTCCGCCGTCTGCCAGGGATGGCTATTTAAGAATCTCTGACATTTTGGCGACCATGGCGGAATCAAGTTTGAAAAGGCCGGCAACTATCTTTTCGACGTCCTCGCCGCTCAGGGGATCGATATCCAGTTTAGATTTGACCGCTTCAGCCAAAAAATCCTTATCCTTCATCGTTTCTCTAAAGGCTCTACGCAGGATTTGAACCCGATCCTTGGGCGTGCCCGGAGACAAGGCGTAGGGACGGGTAATCGCCGCGGTGTCATGAATGCCTATTTGAATTAGCTTCCGCGCCTCCTCCGTCTTTGCAAGCTCGATGGCCACGGGAACCTTGGGCAGGTCAGGGACTGCTTTGGGCACAGCCTGAAGCACGATATTCACCTGGCCCGCATCCAGGCCTTGGCGCCACATCACTTTGATCGACTCCCAAGCCCAGCAACCGCCGTCGATTTCACCGCTCTCTGCGGCCAACTTGATCGGCGCCGTGGCTTTGTAACCCGTCACGAGCTGGATCGGAAGTCCGAGGGCCGCCTTGAGTAATTTAGCAACGTCGTCATTCGTCGTACCCGGAGCGCTGCCGCCCAGTTTGACCGCGGCCTTGGCCACCATCCACGCATCAACGCTCGTGATCCCGCTCGCTTTTGTGAGCGCGCAAACGACATGATCTTTTACCGGCACGCCAATCCATTCAAACTTTCTGGCGTCGAACTCGATTCCAGACTCGCCGAAAAGTTGTTGCGAAATCAGATTGCCAATAAAATTCCCGATAGTCAGGCCGTCGGCCTTGGCCGCCTTATACACCGAGTTGGCGGCAATGAGACTGCCTGCGCCGGTGACGTTATCAACAACGACCGTCGGGTTCCCCGGTATATATTTATTGATATGCCGGGACAGGATCCGGGAATACGTGTCGAAGCCGCCTCCAGCCGGGAACCCCACGACAATTCGAATCGTTTTCCCTGCATAGAAATCCTGCGCATAGCAAACATGCTCGGAACTCCACATTGAGGTCAGAACAACC
>DASQUN010000686.1:0-4645 GCA_035641275.1 Candidatus Udaeobacter sp.
GGCGGAAGGAGGCCGGTAGTTTTTCGGAGGAGGTCGTCAATCTTTTGCAGACCTTTGCGACGCAATCGGCTCTGGCGATCCAGAATGCGCGGCTTTTCCGCGAGATCCAAGAAAAAGGGCGGCAACTAGAGCTAGCGAGCAAGTACAAGTCGCAGTTCTTGGCCAGCATGAGCCATGAGCTTCGAACGCCTATGAATGCCGTGCTGGGCTACACCCGGATGCTCCTGATGAACGTGTACGGCGAGCTGCCGGAGAAGGTTCGAGACGTCCACGGACGCATCGACAAAAGCGGGCGCCATCTTCTCGGCTTGATAAACGATGTGCTCGATTTTTCCAAGATCGAAGCCGGCCAGCTTACGCTCGCGAGCAATCCGTATTCCATCAAAGATGTGATTCAAGGCGTCGTTGCCAGCACGCAATCTCTGGCCACAGAAAAACATCTTCCGTTGAAAGTAAATGTCCCGGCGAACTTGCCGACTGTGTCCGGTGATGAGCGGCGTGTTGCCCAGGTGTTGTTGAATCTCGTCGGCAATGCGATCAAGTTCACGGATTCAGGCGAGGTTCGGATCGAGGTGTCATCGGCAGACAGTGCGTTAGTGGTTTCCGTGTCCGACACGGGTCCGGGCATCGCGGCGGCGGATCAGGAAAGTATCTTCGAAGAGTTCCGCCAGGCTCAGAGCTCCACCACGCAGAAGAAAGGCGGCACGGGTCTAGGGCTCGCCATCGCCAAAAAGATCGTCGAGCTTCATGGCGGGAAGATCTGGGTCGAGAGTGACGTAGGAAAAGGCAGTAAGTTTTCGTTCACGCTACCGATCAAATAGGAGAAGGAGGAAGAAGCAAATCTGAATATCGTAATCCGAAATTCGAAACAAATTCAAAATTATGAAAAACACAACAACTACAATGCTCAAACAGGAGGGATCGAATTCAGCGTTTTTGATTTTCCGAATTCAAGCCTTAATTGACTGCGTTTCGGATTTTTAGTTTGTTTGGCTGCGGTTTGTTTCGAATTTCGAATTTCGGATTTTAGATAGAATCGAGAATTGTCATGGCTGCTAAGCGGATTTTAGCAATTGAGGATCACGAGGAAAACCGGCGCCTATTGCGCGACCTTCTCACAAGTGTCGGCTATGAATTGATTGAGGCGGTCACAGGTGAGGAAGGAGTAGTGTTAGCGGAGGCGCAATTACCCGACCTGATCCTTATGGATATCCAGCTTCCCGGCATTGACGGATATGAGGTGACGCGCCGGATCAAGGCCAACCCTGCGCTACGCCAGATACCCGTGATCGCTGTCACTTCCTATGCTTTGAGCGGCGACGACGTCAAGGCGCTAGAGGCCGGCTGCGACGCCTACGTTACCAAGCCATTCGATCCAGCCGAGTTGTTGGAGAAAATCAGAGAATTTCTGCCGTAGCTATGACTCGCGCAAAGCATGCCCTGAGCAACGTCGAAGGGACGCAAAAGTCGCGAAGTGACCTCGGCCCGTCATCCCGAGTGAATGCGAGGGATCTAAGAAAGATTTCTCCCGGAGTTTACCCTGAGTCCGGCCGAAGGGGTCGAAATGACAAGACGCAATTTTCTTGCATGCTTAGTGTCTTAGCGCGATAAATAATTGGATCTTGTGATTTAGAGTCTGAAAAATCTAAAATAGCTATGACTTCGCAAGTCCACCCCAGCTCCGTGCTTGTTGTCGACGACACCGAAATGAACCGCGATATGCTGTGCTCTTTACTTGAGTCGGACGGTCATAAGCCTTCCGTTGCGGAAAACGGCCGGCTTGCGCTGGATTTACTCAAAGCCAAGCCGTTCGACCTCATCCTGCTCGATGTCATGATGCCGGAGATGGACGGCTATCAGGTGCTAGAGCGTCTGAAGTCGGATCCTACCTTGCGTGACATTCCAGTTATCGTGCTCTCCGCTTTGGACGAGATCGGCAGCGTAGTCCGCTGTATAGAGCTGGGCGCAGAAGACTACCTACCCAAACCTTTCGACCCGGTACTTTTGAAAGCCCGCATCGGCGCCTGCCTCGAAAAGAAACGATTGCGCGACCAGGAGCTTCGGCTGCTGAACGAGCTGGGAGAGTGGAACAAGTGTCTGGAACAGCGCGTGGAGGAGCAGGTCAAGCAGGTTGAGAGACTCAGCCGGCTCAAGCGCTTCTTCTCGCCCCAGCTCGCCGAGCTGATTGTGTCAGGAGATGCCGAGGATCCTCTCAAAACACATCGTAGAGAGATAACCGTGGTCTATTTGGATCTCAGGGGATTCACCGCCTTCGCAGAAACCTCCGAACCGGAAGAAGTAATGGGAGTGCTGCACGAGTATCATGCGGAAATGGGGAAGCTAATCCTCCAACACGAAGGCACCCTGGAGCACTTTGCCGGCGACGGGATGATGATCTTCTTTAACGATCCCCTGCCCATTCCCAACCCGGCGGAGCGGGCGATCCGCATGGCGTTAGCGATGCGAGAACGAGTGAAAGAGCTCACCGTCAAGTGGCGCAAGCTAGGCTATGACCTCGACTTCGGCGTCGGCATCGCCCAGGGCTACGCTACCATCGGCGCCATCGGCTTCGAAGGACATTGGGAATACGGGGCGATCGGGAGTGTGCCGAACCTGGCGGCTCGTCTATGCAGTGAGGCGAAGCCGGGGGAAATTCTCGTCTCGCAACGCCTACTCGGCGGCGTAGACGAACTGGTCGAAGCGGAGCCAGCGGGCGAGCTAGCCCTCAAGGGCTTTCACCGTCCAATCGCCGCACACAACATCCTCCGGCTGAAAGCCTTGCAAAGGTCATAATGGCAATGACGCTGCGCGATCATCCGCTTGTCTACTTCAAAGACTTAAGGCTAATCAGCCGTTCCTTTGCCTTGCCGGTTTGTGGTTTGTTTTCTATTCACACGTTTCTTGGCGTCAATACGTCTAAACTCTTACGAAGGAGGGAATCCAATGAAAATCGGCTGTTTGGCAGTTACGCTTTTGGGCTTGCTTGTCTTCGCCAGTGCCCACGTAGAGGCACAGGCATACGGCCCCTACTACTATGGCCCATATTCAGATGCAATTCAGTATCACCAGTATTTGCAGCAACATGATCCATATTACGAGCTACACCTGATGCACTACCAGCTCTATCTACGGCAATACCAGCCACATCAAATATACCAACCCTGCTGCTATGCATTCGGCGTTCCCGTGTGGTCAATGCCGACCAGGGTGCCCCAAGCGGTTATCGCTCCACGGCCACAAGCGGTTAGAAGAAAGTAAAGTTAGGCAGATTGAGTGAACGGTCGGGCGAGACCGGAAGGATGCCAACCGTCCCTCAAGGGAAATGACAAAAGAATCCAGCCGCCCTGGGAATCCTATCGTCGGGCGGACTGGCTTTTTGTTTTCCGGAAGCTGAAAAACATCTATGCCCGGTCGGGTCGAGGTCGTTCTCTGGTATCTATGTTTACACCGCTGTTAACGGCCGGCTACATTTCTCGTTGCTATCTTTGAAGGTCGGTACCGAGACAAAAGATAGTCTGTCGGAATTGAGAGCGTTTATATCCAATCCAACCCAGATCGTGATCTGGCATTCAGGTTGCTCACATAACCTGTGAATCAGGCTTTTGCCCGATTTATTGGAACCGAAAACTTTAAAGCCAGTAGTATGGAGCATGTTGAGACGGTGATCATTGGCGGCGGCCACGCCGGGCTGACCATGAGCTATTCGCTCAGTCAACTTGGGCGAGAACATATGATTCTCGAACGGGGCCGAGTGGGTGAACGTTGGCGCAGCGAACGCTGGGACTCATTCCACTTCCAATTTCCCAACTGGACCATTGAGCTGCCTGGGTACAAGTATCAGTGCGACAACGCAGACGCCTTCGCGCCGGGCCATGAGGTCATCCGATTTCTCGATCGCTACGCTGCCTTAATCAAAGCGCCGGTGCGTTGTGGAGTTACAGTCACGTCCGTGGAGCAAGGGTCACACGCGGGGCGCTATCTGATTCACACTCAAGATGGAACAATTGAAGCTGCTAATGTAGTCATTGCCACCGGCCCGTTTCAACGGGCCGCTGTTCCTTTGATCAGTGCAGAGGTTCCCACTGATGTCTTCCAGGTCCATTCAAACAATTACCGCAACCCTGACCAGCTCCCTCCCGGCGCTATTTTGGTCGTGGGCGCAGGTTCTTCTGGCTGCCAGATCGCTGAAGATCTAAATCAAAGCGGACGCCGAATTTACCTCTCGGTAGGTCATCACCGTCGGGTACCGCGGCGTTACCACGGGCGGGATTTTGGCTGGTGGGCTTCAACAATGGGAGTGTGGGAGCAGACGGTGGACATGCTTCCGTCACCTCAGGCCAAGAAGGATCCAGTACCTTTGCTCACGCCTGCCAATGGCGGTCATGACGTGGACCTGCGGCGCATGGCCGCCGAGGGTGTAACTCTGTTAGGCCGCTTACAGGCGATATCGGGATCTAGGCTCATCATCGCAGACGATCTCAAGAAAAACTTGGCGGAAGGAGATCTTCGGTTTACCGACTACAAAAAATTGGTCGATAACTATGTCAGCAAGACCGGCCTGACTGTTCCAGAGGAGACTTCTTCTGACCACGGAGTGGCCGAACCCGATGAAGTTTTGCACCCGATATTGGAAATCGATTTAAAG
>DASQUN010000687.1:0-2398 GCA_035641275.1 Candidatus Udaeobacter sp.
ATCTCCAGAACCCGCTGCGCGCCGGTGGCCCGCACCAACACCCCCAGGAACTCGCCGGTATCGCGCGTGATGTTCAGCATGCGGCGAGATCGCTCTGCCGTCCCCTCGTCGTTTGCCTTGCCGAAAGCTTCCAGCTCGGCCATCAAGCTCTGCAGCTGATCACTCACGCGCTCTCCTGACGGCCAGACTTCGAGCCGATGACCAAGACATATCTGCCTCGCTGTACTCTGCCTGGCATCTCACTATTTCGGGCTGGCATAGAGCCGGGCGAAGAAGCCCTCGTTCTCCAGCTCTTTCATGATGGTTGCGTCCACGAGATCGCCTGCGCTTTTATTTTTTAGTCCCGGTTTCGCGGCGAACTCTTCCACTCCAAGCGCAACGTTCTCTACCCTCGGGAAAGGACGCTGCGGGATGGCTCCCTGCACATAGGTCCGATACATAAAATCCAATAACGCCGGGTCCTTGACATTGAGATAGCGCCCATAGATGCGATCAACTTGTGAGCGATCCTCGCGCGCGAGCGCGATCGCTTCGCAAAGCGCGCGGACAAAGCCCTTCACGACCGAGCGCGAGTTGGTCAGCAGCGCCCGAGAGACGGCGAAATCTACGCCGGCGCCGATGAAGAGCTTCAAACTTTCGTTGTCGGCGAGAACGCGAACCTTATCGATGCCGCCTCTTCTTTCCAAGTCAAAAAGATTGTCTTCATTGCTGGTGGTCGCGTCGATCTCGCCGTTCAAAAGCGCGTTCAGGCGGTTAAGGCTGCGGCCTTCAATCGCCACCAAGGTAACGTCTTTGTCAGGATTCAGCCCGAGCCGCTGCAGCGCCTGGCGGGTAATGCGGTCTTGGCTGCTGTTCGATTCCCCGGTTCCCACGCGCTTTCCTTTCAATTCTTGCGGTCGAGTAATCGAGGGGTGAGCGAGCAGCTTGAGGACGCTGTAACCCGTATTGGCGACGAAGACCAAATCAAAGCCGTCGCCAACGCCCGATACCAGCCAATTGGCGGTAGCCGCATAAGCTTGACCTTCGCGCCTTTGAATCGACTGGATGAGCGCTTCGCTGGAATTGAGTTCCTTAAGCGATACCTGCAGCCCGTTCTTGCCAAACAAACCCGCTTCTTGCGCGAGCCAGAGAGGAAGCTTGGCCGGCCGGTTGGGATACGAGAGCACAGTCAAGCTCTTGACCTCGGCGGGGAAAAGGCCTGCCGGGTTTAGAAGTGACGAGCCGATGACCGTGGCGAATAGTGCGGTGAAAAATGGCACCGTCGGCATGATCGACTATCGGCCTCCTTCCGGGCGATCCTCTATCGGTCGAGGACTCGGGTTTTTGTAATCCGCATGGTAGGTAATGTCCATCTTCTTTCCGGCCATGAACACCATCTCCACGTTTTGGGTCACGGAAATGCTTTGCAGCGGATCGCCTCGGACAATCACCAGGTCGGCCACTTTGCCCTTCTCCACGCTGCCGTAGTCTTTATCCTTGCGCCATGCCTGGGCAACGTTGATGGTCGCCGTCTGAATCGCCTGCAGCGGGCTCAAGCCCGCCTCGGTGAGCATCTCGAGCTCCGCGTGCAGCGCATATCCCGGCACAACGTGGTTGGGATCGGAACCGGAATGAATCTTTCCGCCCGCAGCGGCGAATCTTCGTACGAATTCCTGGATCATTTTATATCCCGACATGAGCTGATTGCGCTTCTCGGGCGTTGCCTTCTCGTACTTGGCAAAAAAGCTTTCCCTGTCTCGCAGAATATAGGAAGGCAGATAGCCAAGCCGCGGGTCTTTGAGCAGCGTCACCTCGCGCCGCTTCATTTCTTCGGCATGCGGGGAGAGCGGCCGAAACCAAGTCGCCCACGTGGGACTCCAGTGAACGTTCTTCTCGACCATGACTTTGATGATGCGGTCGAACATCGCCGGCTCCATGTGAATGTGCGCCTCGGCCGTATCGATTTTCCCCGTCAGGCGCGCCCTATCGAGATCGGCTTTCTTTTTGACGTCTTGAATCGAAGTGTAAAGCACGGACCAGGAGTGCTCCACCGACTGATAGCCCGCCTCCGCTGCAGCGAAAATGTCGAGCGAGTGACCGAACACCGGACGGCCAAGCCGGCGCGCTTCGTCGGCCGCCGCCCTGGCGACCGGTGGCGCTAAGCGCTCAAACAATTTGACGCCGTCCACGCCTTTTTCGACCAACATCCGCACCGTCTTTCTGGCCTCCTCCTCGTTATTGACGATGAGGCTGGTGCGCTGGCGTCTCAGTCCTCCGGCCCCTTCAGGAGGTGGACCATCGATGACGTTGCCGGCGGCCCAGACGCGCGGACCGCGAATGCTGCCGCTACGCACGCCTTCTCTTTGAGCGATAATCCAGTCCACCGGATTGTTGGAAATGTTCGGGCAGGTGGTAACGC
>DASQUN010000688.1:0-3652 GCA_035641275.1 Candidatus Udaeobacter sp.
TTTTTGCATCATGTTTTCTCCTTTGTATTAAGGTTTTGGTCGCAAAAAGCTCCAGTCCGATCAGCAATGACTGATCGATATTGGGCTTCGTTGTTTTCGGTTGTCATAGTAGTTGAGGCGCTGGCCTTCCGTGCCAAGCAAACTCGCACTCTGCTCATTTATTTATCCTCCATGCGTCCGCATAGTCGTGGGCAAACTGGTCAAAGGAAATCGGATCGCGACCGGTCACATCTTTGATGGCGGTGCTCTGCGTCGGCGGATGCTCTTCACGGATGAATCGGTAAAGATCAACGAGACGATCCACGGAGGGCTCCGGCAATCCTGTCCCGATCATTGCTTTCTTGAACTCGGCCTCGGGTACGGAAACGTAATTGACTGTTCTACCCAGTGCCGCCGATAGCTTGGCCGCCGCGTCGCCATACGTCAGCGCCTCCGGCCCGAGCAGGTCATACGCCTTACCTTCGTATCCGTCGCGGGTGAGCGCTCGCGCCGCCACGCGAGCAATGTCTCGCGCGTCCACAAAACCCTCGCGCGCATCACCGCATGGCAGATAGAACGCGTTTTCCGTGCGGATTGTCTCGCCTTGGTAGGTCACGAAATTCTGCATGAAACTGCCGGGACGCAAAAAAGTGTACGCGATGCCTGAGGCTTCCACGGCACGCTCGATTCGCCGGTGAATTCGTGCAAAGGAGTAGGCTTCGCCCTCGGCCGCGAAAACCGACTGTTTGACCAAGCGCTTCACACCGGCGCGTTTGGCCGCCTCAACGACGCGAATCTCGCCCGCGGCTTGATCTTCCATTTCACCCGCCAAAAGAAACACCGCGTCAACTCCGTCCACCGCGGCGTCCAGTCCTTCACCGGTGGCTAAATCGATCCGCAACGGCTGAACTCCGGAGAGCGTGGGTGGCCGAGTCCTATATCCAGCACGGACGGATTCGCCAGCGGAGATAAGCTCTTTCAAAAGCTCGCTGCCGACCGTCCCGCTTGCGCCTGTTACCAGGATCATTCTCTTCCTCCTTCTTGCGCTCTCGCCAGATAGTCGGCGAGTTCAATCCGAACCCACGGCAGTTCCTGCGACCGCCGCGCCAGCTGGTCACTGCGCCGCGTGAGCTCCTTCTCCGCCTTGAGCAGGTCGAGCCGCGCTGCTAGCCACTCGTCACGTGTCGCGATTTTATTTTTTGTCATCGCTTTTGTTTTTCTTCCTTCGACTTCCGTCGCCGTCCTTGCCCAGCCTGAATTCCGCGCTCGACCTGGGCGCTCCATTCCTGGGACGGCTGGGCGTCGCCGTATTCGTCGTGCCAGTTCCACCAGTCGTACGGCGGGGTCTGGGGATAGCCCTCGGGCGAGTCCTCCCACTCCTCTTGGCGACCGAGCGCAGTCATATCGAGGTAGCTCCAGGTGCTCCCGAGCGCCTCGTCGCCGCGGTTGTTGATGAAGTAGGTGCGGAACACGCGGTCGCCGTCGCGGATGAACGCGTTCGTGCCGTGCCACTCGTCTACGCCGAAGTCTTTGTCGAAGTGGTCCGTGATGGTGTACCACGGCATCTGCCAGCCCATCCGCGCCTTCACGCGCTCGATGTCCCCCTGCGGCGCGCGCGAGCAGAACACCAGAGTGGTGTTGCGGGCGTTCAGATGGGCAAGGTGGCCAACGTGGTCAGCCACCATGGAGCAGCCGACGCAGGCATGCTCGGGCCAGCCGTTCACGCCGGGTTCGAAGAAGGCGCGGTAGACGATCAACTGACGGCGGCCATCGAACAGATCGAGCAGGCTCGCCTTGCCGTCGGGCCCGTCGAACTTGTACTCCTTTTCCACGGCCACCCACGGCATCCGCCGACGCTCGGCGGCCAGCGCGTCACGGGCGTGGGTCAACTCCTTCTCCTTCACGAGCAGTTGCTGGCGCGCGGCCTCCCACTCGTGCGGCGACACCACCTTCGGTATTTCCATGTCTTTCTCTTTGTTCATGTCTTTCTCCTCATTCTTAATTAATATTCTTGCCGCGGAGCCTGCTCACAACCAGCGCGGCTATGCCGCCGGTTGAGGCGGCGCCTGCGGAGGATACTTTTCAAACTTTGGCAACGCGGGATTCATTTGATCCCACGAATGCGCATCAGATGTCCACACATCCACTTGCGGGTTGAACCAGCTCGGATCATCCAGGCTCGCAGTTCTGATCGCGACAATGTCAGGTTGCGAGTCGGTCATGACCTGAATCGGCGAGCCGCAGTCAGGGCAAAAGCCCCGATGCGTCTTGCCACCGGCATGACTGGGTGAGTCATGGAAACGCAGCGAGCCTTGCAAAATTTTGAACGCCTCCGCGGGCACAATGACGTAAGACGAAAATGGACCTCCGCTAGCTCGCTGACAGTCTCGACAGTGACAGTGCAGCATCAACTTCGGTTCTGCTGTGGATTCGTAACGAATCGCGCCGCAAGCGCATCCGCCGGTAAAGGGAATCTTCACGGAGAGTTTCACGGCTGATCCGGAATTTCCGCTTCAACGAGTTTCGCCAATAGCGTCAACGATTCCTGCCAGCCGAGATAGCACGCTTCGGCCGGAATGAGATCTGGCACGCCTTCCTGCACGATGTTCAATTCCGTTCCGCACGAAACCTTTTTCAGCGTGATCGTCGCCTGCATTTCACCGGGCAGGTTTGGATCGTCAAATTTGTCCGTGTAGCGAATGCGTTCGTTCGGCGCCAGTTCGAT
This sequence comes from Candidatus Udaeobacter sp., assembly GCA_035641275.1. Lineage (GTDB taxonomy): Bacteria > Desulfobacterota > Binatia > UBA9968 > UBA9968 > DASQUN01. Next base: position 2,705 of record DASQUN010000688.1, read on the forward strand.
ATACTTTCCGCCGAAGGAATGGCTCTTGCCCGTCGTGAAGTTTGTAAACGACATTTTGTAACTGCCGCCAACTTTTGCGTCCATTTGATGGACCTTGCCGGTGAATCCGTTTGGCGGCATCCATTTGGCCATAGCGTCGGCGTCGAGGAATGCCCGATAAACTCTTTCTGGCGCAGCTCGAACCACGCGATGAAGTCGAATAGTGTTTGTTGACATGATTTTTTCTCCTTTGGATGTGGTTGTGTGTTGCTAACGTGGTCGTTCGATTATCTCGCGTTTGTATCCGGCTCGATGATTCCGAACACATTCCCGGCTGGATCCTCTGCGTAAGCGAGCCAGCCGACTTCAGGGATTGCCATCTTTGGCACGCAAATCCTTCCACCAGCTTGCTCAATCTTTTTTATCGATTGATCAAGCGATGGAACACCAATGGTGTTCAGCGTACCGGGTCTCTGACCTTCGCGCGGACGGCAAAGTCCGCCGTTAATTCCCGGCTCCTTGTCATCGCCAGTCGTGACGAGCCAATACTCGATCGGCCCGCCTTCGAACTTCTGGAATTTCCAACCAAAGACATCGTCGTAAAACGGGCGGACGGCGTCCGGATCGTCCGTGTAAATTTCGAAATGAACTACGCGTGGCATATCTAATCCTTTCTTACGGTTCGTTCGGATCAGTAGCGATCGTGGTGACGGACCCACTCCATGCTAAAGTCGAGGCCATCCTCGTCGCGACCTTTCGGCACGAGGTCGAGAAAATTGTAAGCGCCGACCAGGTTGTCGAGTCCGCGCGCGTAAGTGGAATAGGTGTGAAAAACGTCGCCGTTTTCATCTTTGTAAAACACGCTCAGGCCCGGCATTTCCTCGCTCATGAGCTCGTCCGTCTTGTAATTGTAATACATTTTGCCCTTCGTTTTCTCATCCTTGGTGGCCGAGACGTGATAATCGAAAT
>DASQUN010000689.1:0-4924 GCA_035641275.1 Candidatus Udaeobacter sp.
TTCATCGTAAGCCGTAAGCATGACAGATATGTCGTCTACGCGTGTGTACTTTTTAAGCACATTCAAAGCAAGTTCCTTATTGGTTTTGAACAGAAAGATCCCTTCTAGATAGGCTTTCATGAACCTAACCACGGTATCACGATTCTGCCGAAGAAAGCTTCGCCTTGTGCCAAAGCCGTGCATCGAGTAAGGAACCGCAAAGTGACTCAGATCGAAAAGCAGAGAAAAACCGCTGCGCAAGGCAACGGTGGCAATAGGCTCGGACAAAACCGCCGCGTCCACTGCGCCATTTTGCAACGCCAGCAGCTCTTCCAGCTCACCGCCCGACTTGCAGTATCGCGACGTCCTTATCCGGCACGAGTCCCCAACGGTCCAGCGCAAATCGGATGGCGGCATCGCTCACGCCGCCGGATTGACAAGGTCATTGTTCCAGCGCGTATCATAAGTGCCGGTGATATACATATCTGAACCATTGTCTGCCACGATCAGGCCGTATTTCTGCATCGCCCGGAAAATTTTTTGAATGTTCGGATCACTGGTACGCTGCGCCACATCGACGCTGGCTTTCAATCGGAGACGCGCGCCCATCGGTAATGCCCCGGAGGTAGAACCGGCTCGATGCGATGCCGGGTAGACGTACCCATTCGTCACCCGCACGGTAACGCGAAACGCGTGGCGAATTTCAGCCACATGGAGCGCGCGGGCGACCGGCCGATCGCCCCTACAGAGCGCCAGCCGGAATCCGAGAATCTCAAAAGACTTCAGGATGTCCGGCTTTCGGCTGCACTCAGGAGATGCCTTCGCAGGCATGACGGCGGGAGTTGAGTGACTTATTAAACAAATTTCTGGACCAGGACGCTAGCGTAGAGTTTTCTGTCTCAAAGAGATTTCTTCCACGCCATGGAAAGCGAATTTCTTAAGAGCTGCGGGATCAAGCTCCACACCCAATCCGGGTTTATCCGGCGGAATCAAGAAGCCCTTCTCGACCTCAAGCGGTCCATCTAACAACTCGGCCCTGAGGGGATTGCATGTGTAGTCGAGTTCCATGACGCCGCACACTTTCAAAGCCGCAGAACAATGAAGACTCGCGGCGAGGGCGACCCCATCGCCCCACGTGTGAAATGATACGGCAAGTTTATGATCAGCAGCGAGCTTGGCGACCTTGCGAATTTCACTGATGCCGCCGGCCCGCGCAACGTCGGGCTGCAAGAAATCCACCGCACCGCTCATGACGAAATCTCGGAACGCGCTGCATGTGTGCAGGTTCTCACCGACGGCGATGGGAACCCTGCCTTTTTCCCTAAGCGTCGCGTGACCCTCTACATCCTCAATAAAAAGCGGCTCCTCGAGCCAGAAAACCCCGCACTCTGAAAAGGCTTCCGCAGCCTTCAGGGCAAGCTCGAGCGTGTAACCGAGATTCGCATCGGTCATGATCGTGAATTCTTTACCCAGCTCTTGGCGCACGGCGCGAACGATTTCGATATCCTGCGCAAGATCAAAACCAACCTTGATCTTCACGCCATGAAAGCCCTGCTCAGCGAACGCACGAGCTTTCTTTGCCACATTCGCGGGTTCTTCGGGATAGAGCGCGGTTGCGTAGACGGGAACCTTATCTCGACATTTTCCGCCAAGCAGTCGGTAGATGGGCACTCCGCGGACTTTGCCCAAAATATCCCAGAGCGCGATATCGACACCGCTCAGCGCAACGACCCCGACGCCGCGACTACCGAACTCTTTAGCACCGCCTCTGAAGTAAGCCTTCTCCCAAATCTCATCAATGTTAGTCGGGTCCATGCCGAGCACGAGCGGCTTCAGGACGTTGGCAATAATCGTTTCTATGAGTGCGCCGTTCCCCGAACAAGAACCGAAACCTGTCACTCCCTCATCCGTCTCAATCTGAACTAATGTCGTGGAACGGGAGTTTCTGACGCCCGATCGACTGAAAACTTGACCTTCCGGCGGGATCGAAGCGCGTAAACGGATTGTTTTTACGTCGGTGATTTTCATTTCGCTTAGGTCAGCTGCCAAAATTTTCCCTCGATAGGCTCACCATCCACCGCGACGTATTCGTTTTCGGGCTCGGTTCTTTTGTTGCCTTCAGCATCGATGCGCACAACCTTCGGATTACCCTTCTTGGCGCTCACCCGAAACAGTGCCAGCGGCCGATCCCCTGTGCTTTCAAAATAGTAGTAATGATTCTCAGGCAGCATGATACCTTCGCCTTTCCTTAATACGGTCGGCTGGTGCTCTCTGTTGTAGAAGGTCGCTTCGCCATCCATGACGACGAAAGTATGATCCTCGCCAGGGTGAGTGTGGAGTTTGTTCTTGCGGCCCGGCGTATAGTAGTTAAGTCCAACCGTCATATGTTCCGTCTTGGCGAGCGGAATATGACTTCTTCCCCCGGTAATGAGCGGCGTCTTCAGTTTGAATGTGGAAGCTTCCATCTTTATTGCCCTCCTTTGGATATTCGATATATCGCAGCCATTGAAACTTGAAAAGGGCCGTGCGACTAGTCTATTTTGACCGAATCCAACGTCATAAAGGAGCGCAACATGGGAAAAATCGGTCTTGCCTTTGTGAATCCCGCACCATTGACCAAACCGAACACGGTCATGAGCTTTGCAAAAAAATGCGAGGCGATGGGGCTCGACTCTTTCTGGACGATCGATCGAATCGCCTATGACAATCTGGAACCGCTGACCCTCCTTGCCGCCGCCGCGGGAGCGACACAGAAGATTAGGCTTGGGACTTCTGTACTTCTTGCGGGCCTAAGGCACCCAACGCTGCTCGCCAAAATGCTGGCGACTATCGATTTCATTTCCAACGGCCGTCTTACTTTAGGTGTCGGTTTTGGCAGCCGTGAAAATGATTTCAGCGCCGTCGGGATTCCATTCGAAGCACGCGGCAGCAGAACCGTGGAAGCCGTTCAATTGATGAAGCGCCTGTGGACCGAAGATAAGGTGACCTCCAAAGGTAGATTCTTCAGCGTGCAAAACCTTACCATCGGTCCGCGACCGATTCAGCAACCGATCCCGATCTGGACCGGCGGCAGCGCCGAAGTCGCTCTCAAGCGGGCCGGCACTTGGGCCGACGGATTTATCTGCGGTAGCTCCGCGATTCCGGATTTTCCGGCAACTTGGGATAAAGTCGCCAGTTACGCCGCCACCGCCGGCCGCGATCCGAAACAAATAGAAAAGGCCGGATTAACGTTCATGGCCATTAACGATGACCACGCGAAGGCCGTAAAGACCTTAGAGGACTACGTGATGCTGTATTACGGCAGGCTCAGGGCCGATGTTGCGAGCACTTCCGTGGTCGGCTCCGCGGCACAGTGCGCTGAGCGAATCGACACCTTTCTCGGCAAAGGCCTTGATACCCTTATCATTGGAGTGGCCGACCCCGACCCGAAGCAGTTGGATCTTTTTGGCGAAAAGGTACTGCCGCTGCTGAAGTCATAGGCGGAGCTGCAAATTGGCTGAACATGCGAAGCAGCCCCGCTTTCTTCTCGATCTATGAAGGTAGGTCTGACCGAAGGAGAAGAAGACACGCAAGTCTTCGAATCTTGCTTGGGATTCTTGCAGTTGCGGTCTTGCCGTCGATTGCCGTTGCGGAAGAGACAATCTGTCGAGGCCGGCTTTGGCATGCAACCGTGGACAACTTGCGGGTCCCGGAGGGGGGGAACTGCACTTTAAACGGCGGCCATGTGAAGGGCAGCGTCAAGGTTGAAGCGAGAGCGACTCTCTACGCGCGCGAGGTGCGCGTCGCGGGCAATGTCCAGGCCGACGAACGCGCGGCTGGTTTTGCTTATCCGGGCCCGTCGGATCGGTGGGAGCGTGCAGGTGAAGCAAGGAGGCTCGGCGATGCTACTCCACAGTACCGTTGAAGGCGATGTTCAGTTCGAGGCCAACAACAAGAAGCTGCTGGTGATCAACATTAACGATACTGGAGTTCCCCTTATCTTTCGGAACTCATTGAGAGCGAATTTCAACACGGTGGGAGGCAACGTCCAGGTGGTCGGGAACCGAGCAAGCGTGCAAATCTACCACAATGTTATAGACGGGAATTTGCAGTGCAAGGAGAATTGGCCCCCCCTCGCCGGACGGAACAACCAGGTCGGCGGTATTAAAGAAGATCAGTGCTCGGAGCTTTAACGTCCCAAACCCGGCCGTCTTGTTCCCTATTAATTGGGCCTCTTGTTTTGCTCGTCGTGCCGCTCTTTACGGATGCGCTGGCTTTGTGTGTCCTGTGCCTTCTCTATGCGCCTCTTTTCACGCTTCGTCACTTTACCATCTTCTAGGGCCTTCTCTTCCAGATTGTCGACGCGTTCCTGGCCCTTTTCGAGGCGCCGCGCTTCTTTCTTGGTTATTTGGCCTTTGTCGAGGCCCCTTTCGATACGCTTATCCTGCTTTTCTTGCCGCTCATCGACGCGCGGCGTGGACTGCGCGAGCGTGTATCCGGGCAACGCGACGGCGGTGGCTACGATGGCTGCCATAATGGATTTATTCATATATCACTCCTTTTAGCTTCGTTTGTTTCAAATCCCACGGTTTTAGGTTACCTCATAAATCTAAATGAACAAGGGGGGTGGAAACATCGACAGAATTCGTGATTGGGATCTAACAGCGGTATCTTGCAGATGACAGGATCAAATAGAAGGGCGGATATAAGCTCCGGACGGGTGGTGAACCTAGGGCAGCCTTGTTCAGTGACATTTAAGAGCATGAGAAAAGGTCTGCGACCCCTTTTTTCACCTTCTCAATCAATTAGTAAGCTTGGTCAGGACATCGACAAGGCCTTTTAGGAACGAAACGACAGAGCCACAGTTCTCTTTAAGCCAGTGATAGGTCTGCTGTGGCAAAATAATGGCAATCTGGTACGGCAGCGATAAAATGCTCGCGAACAATAACCACAAACACATCACCGC
>DASQUN010000690.1:0-11938 GCA_035641275.1 Candidatus Udaeobacter sp.
GTCAATTCTGCTGTTGCATGCGGATTGCCGGCACCGCCTGCCGAGACCACGACGCCGCGTTCCGTGCAAGCCTCAATGTCAATGTGTGCCGCCGCACGTCCCGTTTGGCTGAGCATTTTAAGGTTCGGTAAGCGCTCGATCACCGTTCGAGGAAACCGCGACCGCTGCTGAGTCAGGATGACCGCTTGCGCATCCTTTAACCGCTCGGCGAGGCGCACGGGGTCCTTTTCGGTGTCGGTGTAAACCACGACCTCATGGTCGCGAAGCTTCTCGTAGCACCTAAGCGTCCGAAACGCATTCTGATAATCGTCGATGACTGCGATTTTCATTTTATTTTCCCTCTTGAAATAACGACTTCGATTCGTGTGAAATCGCTAAGCGCACAAGACCGATTGAAGTCGTTTGACAGTACGGCTCAGGCCCGGATAGCTTACTCGCTGGTCGCTTTATTACAATATCGGAGGCTCAGATGAAAGCTATTCGCATTCACGAGTTTGGTCCTACCGAGCAGGTTCTCAAGTATGAGGATGTCCCAACGCCGGAGCCAGGGCCCAATGAAGTCTTGATCAAAATTGAAGCTGCGGCGTTAAATCGCGCCGATCTAGGACTGCGCAAAGGTACTTACCGCGTCTCCCCCGAAGAACTGCCGATCATTCCCGGCCGCGAGTTCGCTGGAACCGTTGCCGAAACCGGCGTGACCGTCAAAGACTTCAAAGTTAACGAGCGCGTGGTCGCCTACACGGGCAAGGGCGGCTATGCGGAGTATGCCGTCGCAACACTTTCCGAGCTTCGTCCCGTGCCGAACGGCCTAGATCTCGTCTCCGCAGCGGCCATACCCACGGTTTTTCTCACTGCGTGGTTCGGCCTGCTTGAAGACGCCAAACTAAAATCCGGTGACTGGCTGCTGGTCCAAGCCGGGAGCAGCGGCGTTGGCGTTGCCGCGATCCAGATCGGAAAATATCTCGGCTCGCACGTCATCACGACGACAAGCGGTGATGAGAAGTGTCGGCGACTTCGCGAGCTTGGCGCCGATGTAGTGATCGACTATATGAAGAATGATTTCGCACCTGAAGTGAAGCGTTCAACAGCCGACCGCGGTGTTGATGTCGTATTGGAGATGCTCGGTGGAGACGTTTACAAGAACAGCTTAGAGGTACTAGCTCCCAGCGGCCGTTTGGTTTCCATCGGCGGTGCCTTTGGACCGATTCCCGATCGCCCGCCGCCTCTGAACGAAGGACGAAAGGCAACCCGCTTTTCCATCACCAACTATCTCAAAGCCAAGCCAGAAGATTTCGTTCAGCTGGATACTCTCCTGAAGCTTGTTAAAGAGAGGAGATTTCAAGTCGTCATCGACAAGACCTTCCCGCTCGCCGAAGCGCGAGCAGCGCAACGGTATCTCGAAGGACGCGAGCACTTCGGTAAGGTCGTACTGACGATGTAACGAAAAGACGAAGAATAGGCTACCGGCATTCAAAATTGAACGGGTTGGTGATTTGTTTTGGTCGGGCCCTTCTTCACGGCTCTTAGCTTCGCGCAGGTGGGTAGGTTGAGCGGGACATCCGTTTCGTGAAGAATATCGGAAATCGCTATCAACCCGCTCAGGCACCCTTCTGTTTTCCCTCGGAGAATCTCCAGTTTCAGTTGAACCTCCCCATGAGTCACAACAGAGTGGCCCGTTTTGGGCCACTCTGTTAAAATACTCCGGATGAGTACTCCCGAAAACAAGGAGCCGCCCGCAACTGTGCCCGCTATGGTTCCGGAGCTAGGCGGCTTGAGCGACGACGAGCTTTTGCAGATCCGCATTTGCGACTTGAAGCTCAAGATTTCCGGTACCGAACTTGAAGGACGAATTGAAAATTTCTCCGGGCAGCTCGCGACGAAAGGAATTTCCTTCAGGCCTATTTGCTATCTGGGCGATGAGTGGTTCTGCCCCGAAGGATCCGCAACTATCGCGATTCCGTTCTACCTCGCTCATCCGCGACTCAAGAAACTCGAAGAGAAAATGATGTTGGAAGTGGAAGGGGGCACCGAGTCCTGGTGCATGCGGCTCTTGCGCCATGAGATGGGCCATGTTTTGAATCATACCTTCCTGCTCGAAAAGGATCGCCACTGGCAGAAAGTGTTCGGTTCTCCTTCGCTCGAATACTCGGAAAGTTTTCGCGCCCGACCCTATAGCAAAAGATTCGTGCGCCACCTCGAGGGCTGGTATGCGCAGAGCCATCCCGAGGAAGATTTTGCCGAAACCGTCGCAATCTGGCTCACGCCCAATCTGGATTGGAAGCAACAGTATAGAGACTGGAAAGCTCTGGATAAACTTGAATACGTGAACCATCTCATGCAAAAGCTTGCCGGCAAACCGCCGCTGGTCTTTTCCAAAGCGAAAATGAGCGAGGCCTCCCGTCTCCGATCACGTCTCGAAGCCTACTATAAACGGCGGCGGCGGTTGTACGCGCAAGATTTTCCCGACTTTTTTGACGCCGATTTAAAGAAACTCTTCGCCGACGTGACCCAAGCCCCCGACGGCGAGCGTGCAGCAACATTTTTGCGTCGCTCGACGAAACGCATACTCGATGCCGTTTCCAACTGGACCGGCGAACCGAAGTTCACGTTAAACCGCTTACTTCGCGCTCTGAGCGACCGCTGCGCTGAGTTGGACTTGCGGCTGCGATCCGACTCCGCCGACGTTGAGGTCGCGGCTTATTTAGCGACTCTCGCTTCTCACTACCGGTTGACCGGAAAATTCAAGAGTTCTTGATTATGGTGCGCGCGCGGAAACGATATAGAGTTCTCGTGCTATTCGACACGGCCGGCACGCCGCCGGCAGATCAGGATTTCACGGCCGAGTTGAAAACCGACGACTGGGCGGCCGAGGCCCATGTCATCGGCGCCCTGAAAAAACTCGGGCACGACGTGCGCACGATTGGTGTGTGGGACGAACCCGGAATGATCATCGACGAGATCAAAGCGTATCCTCCTGACGTCGTCTTCAACCTCACCGAGCACTTTAATGAGGTCTCGGCCTACGACCGAAACGTGGCCGGCCTTCTCGAAATGATGGAGGTGCCTTATACCGGTTCGAGTCCCACAGGACTGACGCTGTGTAAGAACAAGGGGATGGCCAAAGAGCTCTTGGCTTACCACAAAATTCGCGTGCCGAACTTTGCCATTTTCTCCCCGGGATCCCCGATCAAGAGACCCAAGCGTTTGAAGTTCCCGCTATTCATCAAGCCGCTCAGAGAAGAAGGTTCCGTCGGCATTGCCCAGGGTTCGTTCGTCGAAGACGACGAAGCCTTCGAAGAGCGTGTTCAGTTCATTCACGAGCGAATAAATCAGGAAGCGCTGGCCGAAGAGTACATCGAGGGCAGGGAACTATACGTCAGCATCTTGGGAAATGAGCAATTGCGTGTCCTTCCGTTCCGTGAAGTCATATTCGGCGAAATTCCCGAAGGACAACCGAAATTCTCCACTTTCAAGGCCAAATGGGACGACGCTTACCGCAAGCGCTGGGGTATCAAAAACGTCTTTGTCGAATCGTTTCCTAATGGCACGAATCACCGCATCGTAAAAATTTGCAAAGCCGTCTATCGCGCTCTGCGTTTGCACGGTTACGGCCGCATCGACCTGCGGCTCACGGCCGAAGGTGAGATTGTCATTCTGGAAGCCAACCCAAACCCGAACCTGGATCGTGATGATGAATTCGCCCAATCCGCCATGAAAGCTGGACTTACTTACCCCAGGATGATCCAGCGGATCCTAACCCTGGCGATGACCGCGAAACACTAAAAGCCACAGACTTCAAACCAGATAACTGTATCCCCCCTAGAATTGTCTTCTTCCTCGACTCGCGCCGCTGCGATTAAAACCAATGCGTGGCAGAAAGAGGGCACCCGCTTTCAACTGTCCGCCGGCGCTGTTGCGCTTTCGCAATGACGTGCCGCTACGCCTTCTTACCGACCTTGGCAAATTCTTGCGGAAAGGACTCCGGTTTGTACTCCGCGTTGATGCCCGGCGCATCGCCCTTATAGATGATGTTCAGCTCGCCCATGTACTCTTGAATCGGCAGCGGTTTGATAGCAAACACCATCGCGGGCTCGTCACTCGTTACGTGATGCTGGTGCCAAACGCCTTGACCGATGTAAAGCGTGTCACCCGGCTTCCAGTCGATGCGCTCATCATCCAAGAGACTGTAACCCTGACCGCGCAACACGATGATGATAGCTTCGTTATGCTTGTGAGTAATCGAGTGGGAATGCGGCGGATAGATATGACAATCGACTTCAATGATACGATTCTCGAAGCCGAGTTCCTGAGAGATCAGCGGCCCCATCCAGACCCCGTTCTGTGCCTCCCACTCTAGTTTGACATCCTCCGCCTTGATGAATTTTCGCCCTGCCTTGCGCCGCGCGATGTCCGCCTTGATCCGTTCAGCGCGAGACTTAAACAAACTGCTTTTTCCCTCAAACCATTTTTCGTTCCCATCGTGATCTGCCATCTAAGTCCCCTTTCCTATGCTGTGAGAGCGAGTCCTACCCTTCAATGGACCAGGAAATAGAACGTCTGTGATTTTGTTATATACGGCGCGGACCCTTGTCAAGAAAGCGCCGCCAAGGGAGGGCCGCTGGGTCGGTGGGATGCCAATGAGTCTTGATTCTCCTGTTGGTGTTCGGCGTACGATGCCGGACGCTCTGGGACTTGCACGAGCGGCTCGCCCATACGCGCGTCACAACGCGCGACAACAACAGACGCGGGCCGGTCCTGACATCAACGGCAGCCTTGATCCTATCGACCATTACGGACTTTGGGACAACGGCGATTTGGTCAGCTTCAAGGCAGCTGTCTTCGAAGCGGATTGCCGCGCCCGGCACGCTCAATTGGCCGCACGTTTCGAACCAGAGCTGTCGTTTCCGGACAGCGGGCCCGCCGTCAATCATCAGAGGCATGTCGGCCGCGTCGGCGCTCTGTGCGGGCGGTGTAGCGATCTCCGTGATCGTCAGCCTTGACATGCCATCGGTCGGCGAATAGATTGCCCACAACTCTTTCCATCAGGCACTGCAAAGGAATTTTCATGACTGCGAGCCGAGCGCGCGGACCCGCGTTTGATTCATCTGACCTCAAAGAAGTGAAGGAGAAGCTGGTGACGGCTTGCCGGATCTTAGATCACGAGGGAGTGACCGACGGTTATGGCCACGTGAGCGTGCGCGTGCCAGGCGGGGACGCCTTTATTACCATTGCCAACGTGAGCCCCGGCTGCGTGACCCTCGACCGGTTGATCATGCAGGACTTCGACGGCCAATACCTGGGGGGCGCGAAGACACCACCCAACGAGTGGCCGATTCATGCGTGCATTCTGAAAGCGCGGCCCGACGTGGAGAGCGTCGCTCACACTCATTCTAAGTGGAGCACGATTTTCAGCGTGCTCCCCATCAAACTCAAGCCTATGCATCACTACGGCAAGTTTCTTTCCGCGGAGGGCCCGCCCGTCTACGAAGGAGTCGGACTGGTGCGGACGGTGGAGCGCGGCAACGAGCTGGCGGTCGCCCTCGGGGATGGGCCGGCGGTTTTGATGCGGGCCCATGGTGATGCCGTTGTCGGCGCCAGCATCGAACAGGTTATCGAACGCACGACTCGGCTGGCGATGCTCGGCGAATGGAATCATTTGGCGCTGCTGCATGGTGAGCCAAAGTATTTGACCGCCCAAGAATTGGAAGTCTATAACATCGACCAGCGTTTCCCGATGCGGGGCTGGGAATATTTTGTTAGCCGGCTGAAGGACCGGTAATAGCTTTGAAGATTACCGTTGAAAAACGGGCAAAACGATTTTTAAACTCTAACCGGAGGGACGAAGATGCTTAAAGAGGCTCATGCGAAAGGAAAGATTTTTTGGCCTGAAGGTCATCGGATGACGGTTGCGATAACTTTTGATTTTCAAGGCGGGGAGCCTGTCAGACCGCTCGCCAACGGTAAAATGAACAATGAAGACTATGCAGAGGGGGAATACGGACCGAAGACGGGTATTTGGCGGATTCTCAGAATGTTGGACGAAGTCAAAGTCAAGACAACTTTTTTGACCTGCGGGGGCATCGCTGAAAGATATCCCGATGCTGTTAAAGCCATCTCTGAACAGGGGCACGAGATTGCAGGACATGGTTATCATCACGAGATTGCACGGGACTTATCCAGGGAAGAAGAAAAAGATGTGACTCGGCGTACCACGGATATGCTGATGAAGCGGACAGGGAAACGTCCGGTGGGCTGGCGCACATGTACGCAAAGCGTCAACACGGTAGAGATCCTGATGGAGGAGGGGTACGTCTGGAACAGCAACTCATTCGCCGACGATCTTCCTTTCGTATGGGAGAACGGAAAAGCAAGGCTAGTCGAACTTCCGCGCCAGCCTTTCGGTGACGGCAGACTCTATGGTCATCAGAATCGGGCGGGAGATCATCCGGACAACGCTTTGGTGCTGTGGAAGCGCTTTTTCGACGAGCTTTACAGGGAATCAGCAATTGGACCGACCTTCACGACATTCCAGCTGCATCCGTATGTATCGAGCAGGCCGGGAAGAACCAGCGCATTGAGAGAGATGATCGAATACATGAAGCGACACCAAGGCGTTTGGTTCGCAACCGGTATCGAGGTGGCGGAATGGTGGCTCAGACAAGACTTTTCTGCCGAGGTTTCAACGCCGATGCGAGTCGCGGTCGGTTCATGACTTACGTCGCAAGCTCCCCCTAGCGTACAGCGTTTTCTCCCAAGCTGACGAACAAAACTCGATCGAATCAAGCGAGGTTATGAAAAAGTTGTTGAGTTTATGCGCCGCTTCGTTCGCGCCGGCGGACTCGTTCGGGCCGGAAGTGATCCCATTCATTCCGCCTCAAATGATCAAGAATGCCGGAACTTTTCCGGTGACTGTGGTCAGTCCGGTGAATCTGGCGGCCGTTCATCCTCGGCTCATCTGATTGTGACCTTTTCAGGCTGAACAGCGCTACTAATCAACGGAGTCTTACGGTGCTTCGTTCCACGCACTCGCGGTAAAGAAGCAGAGAACGGGAGGGATCAATGGCAGACGACGGCGGGCTTTTTCTCCGCAGGGAATACGGTGCTGCCGGCGGTACAGGGTAAGATCCGGCGCGTTATCTGACTACCGGGTCAGAGCCCCCTCGTTTGGAATGAAAGCGCCTAAGAAAGACTGTAGGATGGCCACGAGCGTTTCCCCAGTGCGCGTATCCGAAATTCGTTGTGGACTCTTGAAGCATCGGAGCTGGCTGTATTAAGTTCTCGGCGACGCTCTCATCCGATGCTGACAAATTCCGATAGCTAACTTAAGGAGGGTTGTGCAATGGCAAGTCAGTCAGAGGTAGTCTCTTCAGCCGAATTTGTGCAAAAACTCAAAAAGGAAATCCAGGCTTTTCCTAAAATCCGGATCAAACATCCGTTCTTGAAAGCCGTATCCAACGGTACCGCCACCATGGACCAGATCCGCGCTTGGGCGGTCCAGGATTATCAGTTCCGGGCCGCCGTGCCGCGCATCGCGATGCTGCGCTATTTGGCCTGCACTGATCCGGAGATCGCTCAGAAACTTTGGGGCGTGGTCGAAGAGGAGACGAGGGGCATGGACACCGGCAGCGCTGGCCATAATGAATTGGCTATACGATTCGCCGAGTCCATCGGCCTGAGCCGTCAACAGCTTGAAAACGCCGAGCTCCGGCCCTCCACAGCGGCGCATCTTTACTACGTCGAACTGATCATTCACACACTGCCGTGGTTCGTCGTCATGTCGATTCAGATCGGTGCGGAAGGAACTTTCGGCCCCGCGGCTGCAGCGCTCGGGCAGGGATTCATCAAGCAATACAACATGAAACCTGACGACGTCCGATTCTTCACCGTTCATTCGGAGGCGGATGAAGAGCACGGCAGCCTCGCCGAAGAGATCGCCGTGCGCTACCTCCACTCGCCACATCTCCAGGAACAGACGTGGAAACACACTTTTCGCCGTATGGAGCTGCTCTACGATATCTGGTCGATTGACGGATTTTAGAAACACGCTAGCCGAAAAATGTCGAAGTTGACGTTAGCCTTCATTTCAGCGTTTAACGAGCGCGTCGAGCCTCTGATGAACGGCACTGTCGAGCCGGAGGGGATTAGGTTGATTCCGACCTATTCCCATCCCGCGGAGACTTTCTGGCGCCAGCTGAAGTTTCACGAGTTCGAGGTGGCGGAGATGTCCATGTCGTCCTTCCTGATTGCCCGGTCTCAGGGAGTCGATATGATCGCGCTGCCAGTCTTCCCGAGCCGTCGGTTATTCCAGACCGAGCTCTCCTATCACATCGACTCCGGCATCAAAGAGCCGGGGGATCTCGCCGGCAAGCGCCTGGGCGTCGCCGAGTATCAACAGACAGCGGCTCTCTGGATACGCGGAATTCTGGAACACGACTTCGGGGTTTCGCAGTACAAAATCCATTGGTACATGGAAAGAAGCGAGCAGATGAGCCACGGCAGCGCCACCGGCTTTAAGCCGCCGGCGGGAATCTCGTTCAACCGCATCGCGCTCAATAAGAGCCTCGCTTCGTCGTTAGTCAATCATGAGCTGGACGTCGCGCACGTTGCCAGCCCATGGGTGCTGCGGGACAACGCTCTGGATCGCTCCAGCCGTTTACCGGGCAGCGGCGGTGATTGGAGCAAGATCGAATCGCTTTTCCCCGATCGCATGTCCGAGGGATCTCGTTTTGTCAACAAACACGGGTTTCTCCCTGTCAATCACGCCTACATCATCCGGGGCGATATCTATCGGAAGCATCCCTGGGTAGCCTTCAACCTGTACAGAGCTTTCCTGAAAGCGAAGGAGTATTTCCGCGGCGAGCTTCTGAACGTGATTCCTACAGCGCTCTTTTTTGGCCGCGAATACCTGGCGATGACGCAAGAAATGCTGGGCGATGATCCGTTTCCGTACGGCATCAAAGCCAATCAAGCGATGCTCGATACTATCATCGGCTACTCGTACGAGCAGGGACTGACCCCCAGGAAGATGAACATGGAAGAGCTATTCGCCGAAAGCACACTCGACTTGTAGGCATCCGGTATAAGAGCAAATCGCGATCGACTTCAGGAGGACATTCATGAAGACGACTTTTGCTGCCATCGGGGCTTTCATTGTCTCACTGATGGCCGGCCCTGGCGCTGCAGTTTCACAAACCAGTCCGGATCCAAAAGTCGTCGAGGGTGCCAAAAAAGAAGGAGAGATGATTTTCTACACCACCATGACTCTCGATCAGAGCAAACAGGTGGTGGACCGCTTCCAGAAAAAATATCCTTTCATCAAGCCGACACTTTTCCGCACCGGCGGAGGTCCGCTCCTGAACAAGATTTTTATTGAGGCCCGTGGCGGCAGACACGCCTGGGACATAACGGTGGGAAGGGCGGAAATGGTCATGCCGCTCATGGAGAGAAAGCTGCTGGCTTCTTACCGCTCTCCGGAAACTAGGATGATTGACGAGGATCTGGCAGACAAAGAAGGATACTGGACTGCCTATTACGTGATCTCTTATGTGTTAGGGTGGCATACCAAATTGGTCAGAAGAGAGAACGTCCCCAAAACCTATGAGGCTTTGGTGGATCCCAAATGGAAAGGCGGTCAGTTGTCGTTCGATAACGAAGCCTACGGAATGTTGCAGGGACTGATACGCGCATGGGGACGGGAGAAAGCGATCGCCTACTTTAAGAGAATCGCGGCCATCGAACCATCTCTGAAACGAGGCAACACCGAGAGGGTCGCGCTCGCGGCAGCCGGCGAGTACCCTCTTACAGTATCGTACAACCAAACTTTTGAAAGAATGGTCGCCAGAGGCGCGCCCATAGACTGGTTGCCTCTCGAACCGGCCGTGGTTTCGGCTTTTCCCATCATGATCGCTGCAAAAGCTCCACATCCCAACGCAGCCCGGCTCTATTACGATTTCAGTCTATCAAAAGAGGGTCAGGAGATGCTCACAGGCATGCAGAGAATTCCCGTCCGCAAGGATGTGGAACCCAATCCACCTCGGCTGTTTAGAGGGTACAAGAGAGTAGTGGAGAACCGCGAGGACTACAAAGATTTCGAAGGCCTCGTGAAGCTCTATAACGAGATCTTTAAAATACGATAAGCCGGAAAAGATAGCCCGAGGACCACGGGACGAGCGAGCGATGCCGAGACTGGCTCTAAGTTTCATTTCAGCATTCAACGAGCGAGTGCAACCCCTGATGGATGGCACGATCCAAGCCGACGGCATCGAGTTGATTCCCACCTATTCCCATCCCTCCGAGACTTTTTGGCGCCAGCTCAAGTTTCAGGAGTTCGAAGTGGCGGAAATGTCGATGTCCTCTTATCTCATCGCGCGCTCGCGGGGTGCGGACATGATTGCCATCCCGGTCTTTCCGAGCCGCCGGTTTTTCCACGCGGAGCTTTCCTATCACGTTGACTCTGGCGTTAAGGAACCGGGGGATCTCGCCGGCAAAAGAATTGGCATCGGCGAGTATCAGCAGACCGCAGCGCTATGGGCGCGCGGCGTCTTGGACCATGATTTTGGCGTGTCACAGTACAAAGTTCACTGGTATATGGAGAGGAGCGAGGAACTGAGCCACGGCGGCGCCACCGGATTTAGGCCCTCGCCGGGAATTTCCTTCAATCGCATACCGCCACACAAGAGTTTGGCCACCATGCTGGTCGATCATGAGCTGGACGCGGCGCCCATCGCCGGACACCTCACAAGAGCTGTCAATGTCATCGACCGCTCGACCCGACTCCGCGGCAGCGAAGGTGATTGGAGCAAAGTGAAACCGTTGTTTCCCAATCCCATCGCGGAAGGAAAACGCTTTTTCACGAAGCATGGCTTTGTTCCGGTTAACCATACCTACATCGTGCGCGGTGATGTATATAGGTTAGACCCGTGGGTGGCCGTCAATTTGTATGCCGCCTTTGTCGAAGCGAAAGCCTATGCGCGGGAAAAACTACCGGATCGCATCCCCGAGGCACTATTTTTCGGGCCCGAGTATCTGGCCATGACCCAGGAAATTCTGGGCGACGACCCGTTTCCTTATGGTGTCGAAGCTAACGCCGGGATGCTCGACACGATCACCGAGTATTCTCACGAACAGGGGCTCACGCCGCGGGAAAATGAAAGTCGAGGAATTGTTCGCCAAAGAAACACTCGATCTTTAACTGTAGGTATCGAACGTCATTCCGGCCAAGCTGGCGACAGCTAGCCGAGCCGGAATCCAGGAATTTCAAGCACGTTTGGATGCCGGCTTTCGCGGCCATGACGACTGAAAGGCACGCCGTCACTGAAATCAGCCAAACTAGGAGCGAGATATGCCCAAACTAAGATTAAGCTTCATTTCTGCCTTCAACGAACGCGTGGATCCGTTGATGAAAGGCATTGTTCAAGCCGAGGGAATCGAGATTGTTCCCACCTACTCCCACCCCTCGGAGACATTCTGGCGCCAACTCAAGTTCCAAGAATTCGAGATAGGAGAAATGTCGATGTCCTCCTATCTCATCGCCCGCGAACGCGGCTTCGACATCATCGCCCTGCCGGTGTTTCCAAGCCGGCGGCTTTTCCACACCGAGCTTTCGTACAATACCGATTCCGGAATTCAGCAGCCCGGTGATCTCGTCGGCAAACGAGTCGGCGTCGGCGAGTATCAACAAACGGCGGCATTATGGCAGCGCGGCATCCTCGAACACGACTTTGGCGTGTCGCAATATAAGGTCCACTGGCACATGGAGCGCACCGAAGAGCTTAGTCACGGCGGCGCTACCGGTTTCACGCCGCCGCCGGGCATTTCGTTTCAGCGAATTCCGCCGGACAAAAGCATGGCGTCCATGCTCGTGCACAACGAGTTAGACGCCGCCGCGATCAATAGCCCATGGAAAAACCTGCCCAATGTCATTGGCCGCTCGCACCGC
>DASQUN010000691.1:0-5120 GCA_035641275.1 Candidatus Udaeobacter sp.
TTCTGCGCCATAGTCCCCACCCGCATTTGATGAAATGGATTCTAGCCCAAGGATTTTGTCCGATCAACAGGTATTTACGAAGGATTTCGTAAGTAAGTAGCTACGAAGCGACCGAGGCCGAGTCATGGAGAGCGCGGGCACACGAACGTGAAGCTGGCGTTCAGGTCGGGGCTGTTGGAATAGCCACACTTGGAGAGGACGGGGCGGCGGCCTACAAGCCACAGACCCATTGACCGCGCGCGGAAGGGCTCGGGCTCGGTCGAATAGATGTCAGGTGTCCACATACTAATGAACTATAGTAACCAACTAACTCATTAATAATTACTCAATTGATCAGATTTGAAAACTGGCGGAAGACTCTGTTTAAAGAATGGCTCGTAGTGTGCTAGAAAGTTAACGAGGAGGCGAAAAATGACACAGGAAATCGTTCCCGCAGAGTCTTTTTTTGATCGTAATTTCGGCATTCGATCGGGAGACCTGGAAAAAGTCCTCGCGACCGCCCTGGGCAAGAAAGCGGATTATGCCGATCTCTACTTCGAATACCGGAGAAACGAGGGAATAAGCCTTGAAGAAGGGCTGGTCAAAAACTGCTCTCAAGCAACGGCTAATGGAGTCGGGGTCCGCGTCTTAGCCGAGACCAAAACCGGATATGCCTACACGGACGATATTACCATCGAGAATTTGGAATTGGCAGCGCGGACCGCGCGGTACATTGCCCAAAATCGCCAGTCGCAGTTGCCCGTGGCGGTCGGCGAGACAAAGAGGGAACCTCACGATCTCTATCCGATCAAGACTCCAGTGAATGATATCGCGTTGGACAAGAAAGTGGCGCTGCTCTATGAGATCGACAAATTCGCCCGAAGTCTCGACTCGCGAGTGAAAAATGTCTTTGCTTCTCTCGGCAGCGAATACAAAGTCATCTTGGTCGCCACGTCGCAGGGTTGGGTCGTGGGAGACATTCAGCCGCTAACGCGCCTTAACGTAACCTGTATCGCAGAGGAAGCCGGCAATCGTCAGATCGGCAGCTACGGTGGTGGAGGACGGGTCGAGTTCGGTTTCTTCATCGATGCTAAAGATTACGAACGCTACGCGCGCGAGGCGGTCCGTCAGGCGATACTCAACTTGAACGCACAAGACGCTCCCGCGGGCACCATGGATGTCGTTTTGGGGCCGGGCTGGCCGGGGATCTTGCTTCATGAAGCGATCGGTCATGGCCTCGAAGGTGATTTCAATCGCAAGAAGACCTCTGCGTTTAGCGGCCGCATCGGTCAAAGGGTCGCCTCGGAGCTTTGTACGGTGGTCGACGACGGCACGATTCCTTCACGCCGGGGATCCATCAACGTGGATGACGAAGGGACGCCGACGCATCGGACGGTTCTCATCGAAAAAGGAATTCTCAAGGGGTATTTGCAGGACAAGTTGAATGCGGGACTGATGAAGATGCCGCTGACCGGCAATGGCCGGCGGGAGAGTTACGCGCATATTCCCATGCCGCGAATGACGAACACTTTCATGCTGCAGGGAGAAAGCGCGCCGGAGGATATTATTCACTCCGTGAAGAAAGGTCTTTACGCGGTCTCCTTCGGCGGCGGTCAGGTCGATATCACGAGCGGAAAATTCGTTTTCTCGACCA
This sequence comes from Candidatus Udaeobacter sp., assembly GCA_035641275.1. GTDB lineage: Bacteria > Desulfobacterota > Binatia > UBA9968 > UBA9968 > DASQUN01. The sequence continues at coordinate 1,634 of DASQUN010000691.1, forward strand.
GCGAGGCTTATTTGATCGAGGACGGCGAGGTGACCAAGCCGGTCAAGGGGGCGACGTTGATCGGCAACGGACCCGACGTGCTCACCCGGGTCTCGATGCTGGGCTCGGACCTCAAGCTGGACGAGGGCGTTGGGACATGCGGGAAGGATGGCCAATCGGTCCCGGTTGGAGTGGGACTACCCACGATTAAAGTGGATGGCCTGACGGTGGGCGGAACCAGAGCCGCATAACCAAGGTAAAGTTCAAGTTGGAGTGAACCCCTGAATTTAGATTGTGGCGGGAGAGTTCAGAATGTCGAGGCAAAAGATGGAACGATTAGAATTAAGCCAGGAGCTCGCACGCGATATTCTCGAAATGGCGAAAGCCAAGGGCGCTTCGCAGGCCGATGTGGTCATGGCGGAGAGCGATTCATTCTTTGTTACGGTACGGCTTGGCGAAGTGGAGAAGATTAGCCAATCTCAAGAGAAACGGCTAGGGCTGCGACTATTTTTCGGCTCGAGTTCAGCCTCGGCGTCAACCTCCGACATTTCCAAGCAATCGATCGAGCGTCTGGTCGATGATACCGCGCAAATGGCCCGTGCCACGGCTCAAGACCCGCACAGCGGACTACCCGCGGCTGAGGACCTTGCTCGCGAGATTCCCGATCTGGATCTCATTGACGAACCGGCTCGCTCGATCTCGGTGGAAGAAAAGATCCAGATGGCATTGGACGCGGAAAAAAGCGCCTTGAGTTATGATTCGCGCATTACCAATTCCGAGGGTGCCGAGTTCTCTAACCACTTCGGCCGTGTGATTTACGCCAACAGCCAGGGCTTTTCCGGCGCGTACGATGGCTCGAATTTCGGCCACTCGGTGTCGCCCGTCGCTTCCCAAAACGGTTCTATGCAGCGGGACTATTGGTATTCCTCGAATCGGAAATTTTCTCGCCTGGAATCTCCCAAGAGGGTCGGCGAAACAGCAGCGCAACGCGTGTTGCGCCGACTGGGCGCGCGCAAGGTCAAAACCTGTGAAGTTCCCGTTATCTTCGATCCAGAGATCGCCGGGTCCCTGCTGCGAAATTTGTCGTCCGCGTTGTCCGGCTATTCGTTATATAAGGGCGCTTCGTTCTTGGTGGGCAAGCTGGGAACGAAAATCGCATCGGAGCTGGTGACGGTCGTCGATGATGGAACGATCCCGGGTGCGCTCGGTTCCAGGCCGTTCGACGCCGAGGGGCTTCCGACCAGGAAGAAAACCGTCATCGATAAAGGGCAATTGGCGAGTTATCTTTTAGACACATACAGCGGCAAAAAATTGGGCATGGCTTCTACCGGCAACGCCTCGCGCTCGGTGGGTGAACCTCCCGGGGTGGCGCCCTCGAACTTTTATTTCGCGCCCGGCACGCGCTCACCCAAAGAGATCATCAGCTCTGTGAAGACGGGTCTCTACCTCACCGAGCTCATCGGGTTCGGCGTCAATCTTGTAACCGGCGATTACTCGCGCGGGGCGGCGGGTCTTTGGATTGAGAACGGCGAGCTGAGCTATCCCGTGGAAGAAGTAACGATCGCCGGAAACCTGAAAGAGATGTTCCAAAACATCGAGATGGTGGGCAACGATCTCGAGATGCGAGGTCGAATTGCCGCGCCGACCATCAAGATCTCACAAATGACGGTTGCGGGGAACTGAATTTCGATTCAAAGTTCCGGGTTCAACGTTCAAAGTGTAAATCTCGATGTTCGAACCGTTGAACCTTGAACGTGGAACTTTGAACTTTCTAGAGTACTTTAAATCCTGCTTTTAAGACCGCGCGCAAAAAATCGTCGATATGTGATTGGCTGGGATCGAACTCCAGAACCGCCACACTGCGCTCCACGCTGAAATCGACGCTATCGACGCCCGGGACCGACTGAAGCGCCTGCCGCAGGGCGGGTAAATCTTCCGACTTTAAATTCTCGACAGAAATAATGGCTGTCTTGGTTCGCATGTGACCGTTCTGCACCTTAACCTGACAAAAATTTCCTCTGATCGCAATCGCAAAATCAACTCGCACCCCGCGGCAACGGAAAAATTTCTTGACAGAGCGGGCGGCTGTGTGCGAATAGGAAAATCAATTTCATACTTCATCGATAAAACTGCCTGGTCCTGAGAACGCTAACTTCTTTACAAAAATCGCTGTCAAAGGAGGATCGCTCATGGCTTACGACGTGCCGCAGTTATTGCGAATGTCTCAAGCTCAGCTCGACGAGCTTTTCACCGGCTGTGCTGCCGGCGAAATCCCTAATGGCGAAGGGGAAGGTACGGCGATTGTCGCCCCGGGTACGACGTACACGCAGACGATCGCCGGATTTATCAATCATTTCGCGTGGCAGGGGAAAGTATTCGATGCTAAAAAGGGCCTGCTGAAAAACCGGATTTTCCCATTCGGTCTCAATGCAATCATCGCCAAGGTTTACAAGGGGCCGAGCTGGCTCGATAACAAAGAGTGCATCGTCCTCGACTACTCCGACACCTCCATCATCGCACAGTGGATTCGCGACGAGATCCGGCAGATTGGCCCGGGCTTGTATCTTGGCAAGGTTTACTGGGAAAAAAAGCGGCTGATTGATTTTGCCCTCAAGTTCTAATTCATCTCGCGCCCTGCATTCCCAAGCATGGTAACGAGCGCCGTCTCAGTTCGTCACTGTCATCCAGGGATTTGAGCTTTCCCATTGCATGTAAGGCATTCACTTTCGCTCACGAGGAAGGATGGGAATCGATTCCTGGAAGTTGAATTCTGATGACTGACACGAATGGAACGTCCCCGTTCCAAAGAATTCTGAGCCGGATCGGTTTGCTGGCCGTTGTCATAGTCGTTTTCATGACCGCAGCCGGCGCTTATCTTCTCGGGCGATTCAGCGTGGATTCGCCGGTCGATTATCAGGATGACATGGATCACTTCAAGTACGGCTCTCTCGGCAGCGAGCATGAATTCGGCGTGCCCTATTGGATCTGGAGAGCGCTGCCGGAGGTTTTTCCCGACAAGCTTCCGGGCAACGGCTGGGAATCCCTGGGCTTCGTCTTCGAAAAAGGCAAGAACCTACCCATTGGCATGTCGCAGCGCCGCTATCTTGGCTTCGACCTGGTCTGGCTCAATTGCGCTTTTTGCCATGCCGGGACGGTGCGCGAAACGCCGGCCAGCGAGCCGAAAGCTTATGCCGCGATGCCGGCCAATACTTTTGATTTTCGCGCCTTCATGAGATTTCTGTTTGCCGCCGGCGAGGATCGGCGATTTACGCCGGAGCGGATCTTGCTGCAGATACAGACTATTTCGAGAACGGGAAAAGTTGGGCGACCTCCCGCTGCTCGACCGCCTGGTGTTGGGTTTTTACGGCATTTACTACATGAGGCAGCGCATCCTGACCTTGCGCGACCGGCTCAACTTCATCAAAGAACAGCCGGAATGGGGGCCCGGCCGGGTTGATACGTTCAATCCGTTGAAGGCCTATTTTAACTTTCCCGTTGAGAAGCTTCC
>DASQUN010000692.1:0-5946 GCA_035641275.1 Candidatus Udaeobacter sp.
GGATTGAGCACCGTGCCGCCTGCTAACAGGAGGTCAAAAACCTCGCTCATGAAGGCCTCAATTCGTATGACTCGGTCTAATCCAAACCGTAAAACCGGGTGGGATTGGCGCAGAGAATCTTGTCGATCACTTTGGGATCAATAGCCCCGTTCTCCTTGAGTCGCTTCAACGCCAGAAGCTCGCTGGCGTTGTCGGCATGACCATAGTCGGAGCCGATCATGAGACTGTCTTCTCCCGAGTACGTGAGCACATACGGCAGATCGTCATCCGTCTGACAGGCGACGAAAAGCCGGCCGTTGCGCATCACATCCGGCTTTGCTTGTTTGCCCGCCAATTTAGGGAACCGCAGGTTGAGATCGTGCACCAGGTAGGGCACCCACTGCGCGGCGACTTCGATGGCACCGATGCGCAGGCGCGGGAAGCGCTCCGCAATGCCGTTCAAAATCATCGAGTGAAATCCACCGATGACGATGAGTTTGGCGACGCGAAACGGCTCGCCGCCCAGCGCTTCATTGACGGCGAAATTCCCGATGCCGGAGTGAATACCGATGGGCAGGTTCAGCCGGCTCGCTTCTTCGTAGAGGGGAAAAAAATAAGGATCATGCAACGTATGGTTGGTTTCGAGCCCACGCATAAAGACGGCGCAGGCGCCGTTGCCGCGCGCCCAACGGAGCTCGTCTAACGCCTTGTCCAGGGTCATCAAGGGTAGTTGAACGACCCAACGCAATCGATCCTTGGCCTTCGACCAGATATCCGCCATCCAGCGGTTGTACGAACGGCAGAGCGCGAGCTCGATCCTTGGATTATCGGTTACCGGCCGCAAAAAGAGCGTCGGATAAAGCACTTGAACGGCGGTGCCGATCTCGTCCATGTGCTTCAGGCGGGAGTCGATGTTGGCCATCTCACGCGACTCTTGAGAAGTATCTTTGCCGATGTTTTCCCGCCCGCCGATCATCCGCCCGCCAATGAACCAAAAGCTCCGCGTATGCCCCGAAGGCATATCGACCGTGAGCGACACCGGCCGATAGCGACGGTCATCACCCTCGAGGTAATCCCAAGTCTTCTCGCATTCAATGACGTGGGCGTCGGCGTCGATCGTTAGCATTTAATAAGCCTCCCTATCGAACTCGCACGGCAAATTCTTACAAGCCATACAAAGCACAAGGATTGTCCTTGAGAATCTTATCGATAACCTGCGCGCTCACCTTGCCGTCCTGCCGCAGTTTTCGGAGCGCCTCAATTTCCGCGGCGTTGTCGGCGTGGCCGTAATCGGTGCCGATGACCAAGTTATCTTCGCCGGCATAGGTGAGAACGTGGTCGAGGTCGTCATCGGTTTGGCAGGTAACGTAGATCCGATTTTCCTTGAGCGGGTGTCTGGAGAGCTGCTTGCCGCGCCGGGCAAAACGCCGCGCGAGATCATGAACCGCGTAAGGAATCCATTGTGAACTAACCTCGATGATGCCGATTTTGAGCTTGGGAAATCGCTGCGGGATACCGTGAAATACTAGCGAATGAAACGCGCCAATCACGGTCAATTTGAACTTGCAGAAGCCAGGATCATCGGCATAGAAGTCGTGCGTCGTAAAGGCGCCATTTGCCGAATGCACGCAGATCGGCAAATCAAGATCGCTCGCGAACTGATACAGCGGATCAAAGTAGGGGTCGCTAAGCATCCGCTCGGCTTCCAGGCCGCGCATGTATACCCCGCAGGCGCCGTTTTCCTTGCCGAAGTTTAGCTCCTCGGATATGTGATCGGTGCTCTGTAGCGGCGGCACCACGACCCAGCGAAATCGGTCGGGAGCTTTTTTTACGATATCGGCCATCCAACGGTTGTAACTGCGACACAAAGCGAGATCGATGTCCGGTCTGCGACTCAAAGGCGTTATGAAAAACGTCGGGTAAATAACCTGCAAATCGATTCCCAATTCGTCCATGTGTTTGATCCGTGGCTCCAGGTCGGACATTTCGCGAGCCGCGACGGCGAGATCGCGTCCAACATTGGTTCGCGGAATAAGGTGACCGTCCACGAGCCAATAGTCGAAAGGATCTTTACCGTTCTTCGGGCCAACAATTTTGGGTCGAAAGCGCCGCTCAGACTCGAGCATGTGGTCCCAGGTCGTCTCGTTTTCGATGACGTGGGCGTCAGCATCAATGGTCAACATGGAATGACCCCTCCAAAGACGGCGCGCCTATGCGCCGCTGGTCATGATCCGTTTGGTGAAAATTGTCAGGGCGACCCCTGGGTCGCCGGAAAATAGGGCAGGCAGAGGCGCCTGCCCTACGCTTCATTAACCAACTTGCCGTTTTGATACGAAAAGATCTCGCCGCTCTGCTCCATGGGAAGCTCAGCAGCGAGGACAAATCCCTCCCCCAAGATCTCCGGTCCGGGCAGGCGCTCGAACGCTTCCTCTGGCGCGCTTTCCGTGACGATGGGCACGCGCGGGGAAAAAATGACAACGCAGATATTCGACTCGCGCACTTCTTCTGCGACATAGCGTGTAAAGGTGCGGATCGCATCTTTGGTTGCCATATAGGCGCATGCACCCGCTGGCTTAAGGCCCCCACCTCCATAGAGATTGATGATATGGCCCGACCCGCTCTTTTCCATGTGCGGAATCGCATGTTTGGTGCAGAAAAAAGTTCCGTAGAGATTCGTCTGAATCACCCGGTCCCAGAAGTCTTTGGGCATTTCACTGATGCGGGACCAGCGGGGAATGCCCCAAGCAAAATGTGGCACGATGGCAGCGTTGTTGACTAGCACGTCGATCTGCCCGAAACGGTTCACCACTTGTTCGACCATGGTCTGGACATTCTCCTCGTTCCGAACATCGACGCAGAACGGCCATGTTTCGGCCAGTTGTGCAAGTTCGGCGGCTGTTTTCCGCGCCTGCTCTGCGTTGCAATCCGCGATGACAACCTTGGCCTTCTCCTGAGCGAAGGTTTTTGCCGCGTGCCGCCCGATTCCCTGCGCACTGCCCGTGACGATAACGACTTTGCCTTCAAGCACGATCCACCTCCCAGAGGATTACCCCTCGTTTTTACCAGCGCATAACTCAAACCGGTGGGCAAATCAACGTCGAGGCTATCGTTGTCGGCGACAGAAAATCGGTTCGCTTAGATGGACGCAGTGAAATTTTCCGTGGACTTGCTCTCGCTGTAGCAGAAATCCCTACAGCTGGTGATCGCAATGAAATACAAACAGCCCAAAAGATTGAAATCGATCGTTGGAGGTTCGTGGCATGCGGTTTGCTCAAAACATTTTGTATTCCTTGTTCGGAACAAACGACCGGAACTAAGATTTTAAGAGAGTTGAGGTGCAAGATGGAAGCCGTCACTGGTATCTTTACTTCCTTCGAAAGCGCCAGACGCGCCGCTGAACAATTACGCAGCAGCGGGATCACCGAAGATAATCTAAATTTTCTCACTCCTGCCGCTGGCGAAGAAGAAGTTCATAGAGTTCCCACCGAGGATGCCGAACAGCCCGGTATGGGTAAGGCTGTCGGCGGCGTCGTGGGCGCTGCAGTAGGGAGCGCCGGGGGCGCAATGTTAGGGATGGCCGCGGCAAGCGCGTTTGTCCCCGGGGTCGGGCCCGTGGTCGCGATCGGTCTTTCAGCGGCCGCTCTGTTAGGCGTTGGCGGAGCGGTCGGCGGTGCGGCTGCAGGTGGAGCTTTGGAGGAATCCCTAACGGACGGGCTACCGAAAGACGAACTATTTGTTTACGAAGACGCGCTCAGGGAAGGACGGACCGTGATCATCGCGCTTGCAAAAAGCGCTCAAGAAGCTGAGGCCGCGCGCAACATTCTAAGCCGCCATGGGGCGGAGAGTATCGACGGAGCACGCGAACGCTGGTGGGTGGGACTTCGAGACAGCGAGAAAGAGCACTACATCAGGGACGGTCAAGATTTCGATCGCGACGAAAAGGACTACCGCCAAGGCTTTGAGGCGGCACTGCGATTACCGGTGCGTGGGCAGCCCTACGAGGAAGTTACCGACTATCTTGAAGAATATTATCCAGATTCGCATCGAAAAGAGGCGTTTCGGCGCGGCTATGAAAGAGGGCGAGCGCACGATGCGTCGCTCAAAGCAAATAAACCTAGACGATGACTCTGCTTACTAAACTAGATCTATCGGCATAGGAGGTGCCAGCCATGGACACTCAGATGTGGATCATTCTCGTGGTCGCGTTAGTTGCAATCATTATTGGCCTGGGCGGGTTTATCTACTTTCAAAGGCACCGCTCTCAACAACTGCAGAAACGCTTCGGTTCCGAGTACGACCGAACGCTGGGCGAGCATCGAAGCCAGAGCGAGGCTGAGAAGGAACTCAAATCGCGCGAGGAGCGAGTGAAGAAGCTGCATATCGTGCCATTGTCGTCGGTGGACGCAGCGCGGTTCAATGAGGAATGGCGTTCCGTACAAAACCGTTTTGTTGACAATCCCAAAGTCGCGGTTGAGGACGCCGACCGGACCGTCCGCGAGTTAATGGAGAAGAGAGGTTATCCTATGGGGGATTTTGAACAACGTGCGGCTGACATATCGGTCGACCATGCATCGGTCGTAGACAATTACCGGCACGCTCATGAGATCGCCCTGCGCAATCAACGTGGCGCAGCAAATACCGAGGATTTGAGGCAGGCGGTCGTTTACTACCGCGCTATCTTTAATGAACTGTTGGAAATAAGCGAACAGCAAAGAATTCCAGAGCGGGAGCAAAGAAAAGGAGGAGTCAGATATGGAGCCTAAGGAAAAAAATCTCTCAACGGAGGATATAGCCGGAGCACCCAAGAAACAGGACACGAACATGAAACAGAAGGCCGAGACTGACCCGAGAGGCGGCCTCGCAAAAAGTGGCAGTCCTATGGCAGATACCGCTCAGGCAGAGCGCGGTAAGCCCGGGACCAAACACGAAAAAGATCTCGTCCCGCTATTCTCAAATGAGGCGGTGCAGGGCTTTCGCTCACGCTGGACGGCTCTGCAGACCGGATTCGTCGATGAACCGCGACGGGCAGTACAAGAAGCGGACGAGCTCGTCGCTCAGGTCATTAAGGACCTGGCCGAGACATTTTCCGACGAACGGAGCAAGCTCGAAAGACAGTGGGATCAAGGTGACAAAGTTTCGACAGAAGATCTGCGAGTGGTGTTACAGCGCTATCGATCTTTTTTTGACCGGTTTCTTTCCGTGTAGATCCGTGCGGCTGTCGCCAAAGCAGGACAACCGAAGAACCTTCTCTCTTGTCTATTCTCGCTTTTGGGACGGTGTGCCAGAGAAACCGGTTTGATATCACGGATCGGCGGGTTTGTGAGAAAGCGCTTCCACATCGGCACGTCTGGATGGCATTACAAGCATTGGCGTGGGCCGTTTTATCCGCCGGATCTCCGGACTGACAAGATGTTGTCGTTCTACTTCCAGAGATTCGATTGCGTCGAGATCAATAATAGTTTTTATCGCCTGCCGAACATCCACGCGTTAAAGACTTGGCGCGATACGACGCCGGCCGGGTTTTGTTTTTCGGTTAAGGGGAGCCGCTTTTTGACTCATATGAAAAAGCTCAAGGATCCCAAGCCCGGCCTCAAAAAGTTCTTTTCACGAATCGAACGTCTGGGAAAAAAACTAGGCCCGATCCTGTTTCAGCTGCCACCCAATTGGCACTGCAACCCCGATCGCCTGCATGGCTTTCTTGAGGCTTTGCCTCCAAGCCACAGCTATGGTTTCGAATTTCGTGATCCCAGTTGGCACACCGATTCTGTCTATCGACTCTTAGAACGCTTCAATGCAGCTTTCTGCATTTATGAATTGGCCGGTTTTCAATCGCCGATTGAACTTACCGCTGATTTTGCCTACGTGCGACTCCACGGCCCGTTGGGTCCCTATCAAGGGCGATACGGGAAGAAGTCGCTGGCAGCTTGGGCCGATCGCATAGGAGACTGGCGACGGAGTTGCAGGCGA
>DASQUN010000693.1:0-2283 GCA_035641275.1 Candidatus Udaeobacter sp.
ATACGCATCGTGCGAACGCACCCAATCGACGTTCTTAGCGTAGGCTTCGAGCTCGACGGCCTCAAACGAAGGCACCTCCTCGCGGTGCGCAAAAGGGCGTCCTTTTTCGACGTTAATCGGCGGATTGCCTTCGAATTCCCGGTAGCCGCTGTCGTGAAACGTGGTCGCAAACACCATCGTACGGTACGGACGTAGTTTGGAGAATTTCTCGTTTCCCCAATGCGCGGCGAACTGGGCGGAAAGCTCGGCATGATCCTCCTGCGTAGCAATGATAGCGCGTCCGTCTCTCAACTCTCGTACAACCATTTTGTTTCCTCCGTCATAAAAACGAGTCCCGGTTGTTTTCGCGTCGAGTGGTTTTCTGGCCACTCGAAACTCGACACCAAACTTCTCATCCCCATGGGCCCAAAAACGGCTCGCCGAGATAGCCGTCGGAGTCACCATCCAGTACCTCGGGCCATTCATTGAGCTGGCGCGGTCGTCTCAACTCTTTCGGTTTCGGCTTGCTGTTCCAACCGATCTGCTCCATGGCATGATAAAGCTGGATGCAGTGCCCGTCGGGATCGAATGCCTGAGCGGCGTAGTCGATGCCAGGGTGAAGCTCTGGCGGGATCGCTTCAGTGACTTTGACGCCATGATCTTTAAGAAACTTTACGGCGTCCCGCAGTTGTCGGTAGTTAGCGAGCTGCAGTCCAAGCGCCGCACAGGTCGAATGTGAGCTAAGACCCAGAGCTTCTCTGAGGGCCTTCGGCAGCAACGCCAGGGAGTGATGCTCGGTGTTGCAGCGCAGGAATAGACAACGGTGATCTTGCCAAATGATTTCCTCGGTGACCGTGAAGCCCAGGCTATGACGATAAAAAGCCTCGGCGGTTTCGAGGTTTTCAGCAAAGAGATAGACCGGCCCAAGACGGACGATCTTGAAAGGACGGGGCAGCAAAACGCCATCTACGTTGTAGCTTGCCGGAAGCCGATCGGTGTGCCGGTGACCCGACAATAGATCAACCTTCTGCTGCAGCGCGTCGTCCACTTCTTGTTGCTCGCCGATTTGCGGCAAGGGGGGTGGCTCATTGAATCCCCGGTCGTACATGATTCTCGGCTTGCTGTGACCGTTCCAGCCGATCTGCTCGATGCCGTAGTAAAGCTCGTTCTGATGACCGTCTGGATCGAAGAGGTAAGTGTGCCAATTTGATCCGGGCATGTCGCGCCCCGAACGCTGCAGTCGGATCCCTTTCTCAGTGAACCAGCGGATGGCGTTGCCCACTTCACTCATGCTGCCCACTTGCCAGGTGATCTGGTTGACCGTAACGCCGGGTTTCTCATGCCGACCCAAGGCTTCGCGCACGCGCTTAGGGAACAGGACCATCGCATGGTGGTCCGTGCCATAGCGGGTGAAGTATCCGTTTGGGTCGCCCAGGCCGGCGACTTGGTCCGGGCTCTTGGCGCGTTGGGAATAGTCCATTACATCGGAGACACGAAAGCCCAGCAAATCGACGTAGAACCGCACGCCTTCATCCATCTTCACGAGATTGAATCCAAAATGGCCGAGCCGACGAATTTTAAAGGGTTGGTTAAGGAGAATTCCGCCGACATTGAATTTTTCGGCCGAGCTTCCCATGACGCACCTCCAAACATTAGAGCTGCAATGGATATACTATCTTTCAGCCATGCCAACAACCGCGATCCTGGCTGTAGTCAGAACGAGGTGATGGAGCGGGTCAGCCGCTGATCTGCAGCCATGGAGCGCCGAAACAGATTGATGTTGGCGGTGCTCCATACCGTCAAGACTTCAGTGCGCTGGCCTGTTCTCTTTCGGGTGCTAGCGGGACTATTCAGTGGTTATAGTGATCGAGGGGCGAGCCGTCCAGAGCGAAGGCAATCGGCCTGTGCCTTGTCCTCGCTACGCGAGGAATTTCAAATCGCAGATCTCAGATTTCAAATTTGCCATTTGAGATTTGCAATCTGCCATCCCGAAGGGCTGCCTTCATGCCTCCAGGCTTCGTCGTGAGCTCAGCCGAACGGCTCACTCCTCGATCGACACAGTGTCGTACTTTTCCCCTGAGTATGAATAATACGGCTAGGAGCGAAAGAGAAAGCGGATTTTTTTTCGGATGCCCCGCCCTAGCCGCTTTTTCAATTCGAACGACGTGCGTAGTAACCAGTTCCGGGAAAACCAGGCCAACGAGGTCGATGTGCTGATCCACTGGTGGTCGAATTCGAAATCCGCCTTGAACTTTCTGATCTGCAGCGTCTTGCCGAATTTTCTTCTGAAGATCGCCTTAACGC
>DASQUN010000694.1:0-4962 GCA_035641275.1 Candidatus Udaeobacter sp.
GGAAAGGAGATTTATGGCTCTTCGCACTTTGGTCAATCAATTCGCAGCCTTAATCGTAGATAACGAAGTGACGCTTAGCCATTTCGTCACCAGCCCTCCACTCGCTTGGACCCGGTTAACTGAGCGCAGTGGCAGGTACGAATTCGCTGAAGGCTATCCGTGTCTTCTGACAATCGAGCAGGCCCATCGGGAGATGAAAAATTGGGACGAGGTTTCACTGCAGGGGATCAAGGATACGTTGAAAGGGCTGGATGACTCTGTGGATTATGTGCTTATTGGCAACAATGCAGGCCACGGGCTGCCGCTCGCTCAGAGCCTGCCGCAGAACTTGATTGGCAGGCAGGCTGCGATCATCTACGGCGATACCCTTCCCGAGATAAACGATTACCAGAACATGGGGTATCGAAGTTTTTTTCGTAGGAGCGAAGCTGTGTCTCACCTATTAGACTTGGGAAAGCGCTCCGGCCGGCCTCTAGCGCTCTTCTTCATTAACACAATTCAACACAATGATTTAAACTATCATCGGCCGTAAATTACCGGGCGCGACAGTTTGGCCCGATCCCTGTGCGGGGCTCAATAAGCGGGACAAGAAAACCACGGGGTCTCCAAGGCCGCTTGCCATTGGGAAGACAGGGAAATTCTCGACTGTTTAAACCATCACTTCGACCTATTCAGTCGACCTGCTGAAGCAGCCGCAGGCGGGGAAGCCGAGAGATCCGGGCAGTCGTGGAAAGGTTGTCGGCACAGCTGACTATGTTTGCACCGCTTTGTCCTATGGTCCAGGCGTTGCTAATTTCCACCATGCGCACCTTCTGTACGCGCTTCTGCGCGAGACTTCATGGATGACACTTCAAGGATACAGTGAGGTGCGCGCCACCTCGCAGAATAGCTGCGGTTTTTGCTGAGTCTGGTAAAGTTACCTAACCATTTTTCCGAGTGCGGTTCGCCACTTAAACGCCAAACCAACAATCGAAGCAGAAAATCAATTTGATTATGGCTTGATCGTGTTGATCATTTCGGCAAATCATGCAGGAAACCGGTTATGGAATTTGAATGGGAAGCAGCAGAGATGCTGCGCTGCTGGACGGGGTTGACGAAGCTCAAAAACCCGTCCCATTTTATGCCGCCGTAAAGCCGCACTTGTTGCAGCCGGAAAACCGAACGCATGACGATCATCTCGTTACGACAACTAAGCTCGCCTCGCGTTTATATTTTCGTCCGGCTCGGATCGTTTCTCGCCGCAGCGGTTCTGATTGTCCTCACTTGGCAGACGGTTACCTTGACACCCTTTGTCGACCAGAGTTTTTTCTTTGGCGACGAAGACCCGCAGTTACAGGAAGACGCCAAAGTTTACAAGCTATTTCCCAGGCAAGATCAACTGATCATCAACATCGAAGGCAAGATCAGCTCCGCCAGCTATCTAAATCGGGTTGACCAATTGACCCGAAAGCTCCTGGCGATCCCGGAGGTCGTGAGCGTAAAGAGTGTTACTGACGGGCCGAAAAGCCTCGATGACGCCCTAAAAAGCCCCTTCTGGGGCCGCATCCTCATCCCCGAAGACCGGAAATCATCGAACGTATTTGTCGCTCTTAATGCGCGCTCTCCCCAGCAAGCCATCCCGCAGGTTGAAGCAGCCGTGCAGGAGTCCGAATCGGAGGGTTTTCGTCCCGTTATCGCGGGAATTCCCTACATCATCGAGCTCATCCGGCGTAACCTCATCCATGATCTCAGAGTCTTTAGCCTGACCGCGATCGTTATTTTCGGCCTCATGATTTTTTTTATTTTCCGTTCCTTCTCCATCGTCGCCGGCTGCCTGACCGCGAGTACCGTGGCTACCGCTCTGACGCTTCTGGTTGGCCAGTCTTTCGGAATCGAGATCGGCATCCTCACGGCGAATCTAGTTACGCTTGTATTCGTCCTCACCATTCCCCACGTTGTCTACTTCACCTACAGTTGGAAGCGCCTCTCGCTCGATGCTTCAAACAAGGTCCAGGGCGTCAAGGATGCACTCTGGGAAACCTTGCCTGGCTCGGTTTGGTCAATGGGCACAACACTCCTCGGCTTTCTCAGCTTGCTTCTGGTCCAAGCCAAGCCTTTGCGTCAGCTTGGCGCCAGCGGTTCGATTGGGACGATCTGCGCGCTGCTCGCGGCCTATCTCATCTGTCCGTGGTTTGTCCTCGGCACGAAATCTCAACCGGCGGCCCGGGCTTCCAGTTTCCGCGGCCAGCGACCGTTTGTCTTAGCCCGACATGCCGGCTGGATAGCCGCCGCATTTGTGACCGTATGCCTCCTGCTGGGAGTTGGCATCTACCGGCTCGATACCGATCCGAGCCTGCTTTCCTATTTTCCCGAAGAATTGAGGCGTGGCCTAGAACGCGTCGATCGAACCGGCGGAAGCAGCATCATGGAGATCGTTATCAGAGACTCGCGCGGAGCGAAGCTCGACAGCAATGAATCTTTTGAACGTCTCTGGCAACTCCAAAGAGACCTCGAGGACGATCGCGAGATCGGCAGCGTCGTATCGCTTCCCTTGCTCATGGCGGAGGGCGAGAAGTTTCCCCTTTCGCGTTTCTTGTCTTGGAAAACGATTCTCAACAAAATGGCCGAGCCGCGCTATGAGAGGATCGGGCGACAATTCATATCGGCCGACCATATCTACGGTCACTACATCTTGCGCATGAAAGAATCCGGGCGCCGCGAATCCCGCGCGGACATCATTCAGCGAATTAAAATCACCGTCCGCCGGCATGGCTTCAACCCGGTTCTGATGGGTGGGATGTATCCTTTGCAGGCGCAGCTTTCGCAGCTGCTCGAATCAAGTCTGGTGGAGGGATTAGCGGAAATCGTGCTGTTATTGGGCGTGATCGGATTTATCATAACGCGCTCTCTGGTGGTCGGGCTCACAATGGCCTTCGGGATGTCGATGGTTCCTGTCGGTCTGCTCGGCCTGATCGGGTTTCTCAAAGCGCCTTTGGATATCATTTCCGCGCCGGCGGCAAATCTGACTCTCGGGATGGGCATCGACGACACGATGATTCACCTGGGAGAGCGCTGGAGGGTCTTGGTTAAACAAGGTCATGCACCCGATGAAGCTTGGGATATCGCCCGCTGCCAGCTTTGGCGACCGATTGTTGTTTCGATGTTGATCGTTTGCGTCGGTTTCTCGATTTTTATCCTGTCCGAATTTCCTCCGACACGACGCTTTGGCATTTGGGTCATGTTGGGAACTCTCCTCGTCCTGCCGAGCACACTGTTTTTTCTTCCTACGATCGCTTCGCTGTGGCATAGGGCCGCAAAGCGTCTCAATCTCGGTAGGAATTATGGAGCCTAGACCAAGCGGAAGCGCTTGGCTCGTCGGTTTCTCTACCACGTGATAAAGAACCGCAGCGCTGGTTACCTCTTTTTGGATCGTTGGCTAGTCGTTCATTGACTTCGGTCGCGACATAGAAAGTCACCGGCTCCGCACGCTCGCACGGTTGCGATAATTAGAGTCTTACTTCCCGAAATAAGAGAGGGCAAAATCGATCCGAAAGTCAGTCGTCGGGTTTGCCAATGCTGTAGACATGATTGGCATGATTATGCTCCGGTCGTTTTGTGGTTAATTTGGCGCCCATATGGTATTTGAAAGGACAAAGGAGAAATGAGATGGGTGATACGGACAAGCGACTGTTTGTCGGGATAAAAATTTCGACGGTGCTGCAAAATGATTTGAACAGCCCCGCCCCGGGCACCGAGCATTATTTTAAAGCTGACAACATCGATTATCTGCAGATCATCAACATAGGAGAGGAAAAGCTCATCGGAAGATACGTAAAGGACGGTTTCCCCGCGGCGGATATCACCAATGTCAGCCGCAACGTCTGCAGCATCGTGAGACTGATAACACGCGGTCACCGCATAGAAGAAAGTTCCGTCCATATCTACGCTTCATAAGTTCCCACGGTTGCTGATCGTCCAGGGAACATTTCTGCCTTTTCTCAACGGCCGCTACGGCTCCGATCTGGCAGGCTTTTGTACCTTGCAACTTGCGTTCGCTAAACGCATACTAAAATGTTAGTATCGCTTCTCATTTGGAGCTTGCTTCGAGACTTGTGGAGAGCCTCTGAGCGAGGTTTTTAGGGAGGTCCATATGATGGATAAGATCAAAATCAGCCTGCAAGATGGCACATTGGTGCGACATAAGAATAAGGGCTATCAAGGAAGGATCGAAGGTATAACGCAGATTAAAGCCTGCTTTACGAGAGGAGGGGTTTCATTAGCGATGTCGCTCGCCAAAGAAACCTTCCAATATCGCGTGGCAGTGACCGGCGAATCGATGCGGCACATCGCTCCCGCCGAGGATTTGGAAGTTATTGAACAGGCGGCGGAGGTTGTCTGCTTCAGCTGTCAGACGCCTTTCCGCAGCAGACCAGGGCTTTCGGACAAACCCGGTGGGCGCTGCGAGTGCGGCGGATGGATTTGCCCAGTTTGCTTGGCCTGCCGGGCGGCAGATGTCGAGTCTCCGAACGGTAGCGGGTCTTCGTGTGCGAAGCAGCGAAAGCGTTTTGTTAGAAAGCTGGCGGACCGAAAAAAAGCAAAATCGCTTAGGACCGCCAATTAAGGTGGGTTTGAGCTACCCCAAGTTAACTCGAATCACAACTTTCCCAGCTCGGTTTTGATCTTCCACTCGATCGCTTCCGGTAACTCATCACGGTTTTTCCGTGTGACCTCGATCAGCTCGACATCGTTGCGAAGTTTGATCTGCTCTACAAATCCTTTACCTTTTTTGGCAATCGTGGCCAGGAGATGAGTGGGGTAGGCGAGGAGGTCGATGATCTTGCTCCTGAATCTAGCAGAGAGAAGTTCCATTCGCCCGATCTCATCGATCACGTAGAGGTCCGCCGGGGTCCGGCCGGGATCGAGATCGGGCAGGATAAGCTCTTCGAATTCTTCGATGTGGATCGAGTATCTCCCGACCGTGGG
>DASQUN010000695.1:0-3460 GCA_035641275.1 Candidatus Udaeobacter sp.
ATCCTCCTTATTAGTTTCTCTCCACCATGGGGGTGACTGCTTTTGCGTCAGACACCATATGAGGCCATTGCTACGCCGTTCACGAATTCAAGATCCGTGGCTTCTCTTTTGTTTGATTAGCTGAACTAACCTACGGCATTCAGGACCTTCCCGCCGATCTCGACTGGCTTGGCGTCGACAAGGACAAAAGCCATCACACAAGGCTTGGTCCCGCGGTTGACCCAATTGTGGATCGTTCCGCGCTGCACGAGCACGTCGCCCGCCTTCAGATGGACGACGGATTCCTCGAGCTCCATGTCGATCTCACCTGACACGACGACGGCATAATCGATTGAATCGGTCCTGTGGTTCCGCGGCGCGACGCCGGGTGCAAACTCGATGATCCGAAAGACCGTTCCATTCTTCAAGGTCGTGCCAACCTTTCTGAGTCCTGCGTCGGTGTCGCCCGTGTTGTTTACGGGAAAGGACTCGGTGGTCCAGACGACACAGGCCGTCGCTCCCGGACGGTTGGAGACGACATTCTCGGAGACTTCGTCGATCTTGACGACCGCGCGCCCGCTTGCGTCATGTCCGGTGATGACTCGTCGTACCTGAACTGCCATTGTCTTCTACCTCCTTGACCTTTGGTTATCACCACATCCGTGGAGACTTGTGCTTTGGTGCCCGATTCATATTTTACTCGTATCTTCTCTTCGTGCTAGCCGGATTATTTATGGACCGAAGGAAAACCGTCACACAATATAAACCGAGAGGCAAGCCCTTCCGGCCGCGGTCCATAGGCCTCTACCTTGTCGGCCGCCACCGGATCGGCCCAACGGTGGTGGCTTCACGGTGCACGCCTGAACGTAACCTTCACGTCTCTCTGCCAGACCGCCCAGGCTCGCCTTGGTCTCACTCGCCGCAAGAGAAATTGCCCGGTTACTGGTGGTGCTGGTTGCCGACCGCGTATCGCTCGAGCACGTGGCGCGTCATACCTACCGCGAGTTCGTGCTCGCCCATGAACAACTTGCCGGCATGCTCTTTTTCGAGAAGCGCCGCTTCTTCTTCGCTATGCGTGCGCACGACCGTCTCAATGCGCGGGTTGAGCGTGCGCGCGATTTCGATCATTCGGCGCACATCCAGCGTATCCGGCGTGGCGATTACCAACATACGTGCCCGTTGAATATGTGCCTGAATAATGACCGCGGGCTCGGAGGCGTCGCCGGAAACGGCCGGTATGCCGCGTTCGCGCAAGTGCTCGACAATCTCACGATTCTCCTCGGCCACGACAAACGGTATGCCGTTCTCGGTCAGCGCTTCACCGATGCGCCGGCCGACCCGGCCATAGCCCACCAGCACGACCTGCCCGGTCAGACGATTCAGATCGACGGTCATCGGCAGCACCGCAAGCGGATCGTCGGGGCGTTCCAACGTCTGCGCGAGTTTCGAGCGAGATCGAATCCAGGCTTGCGCAGGCTCCATCGCGTGGAACACCAGAGGATTAAGAGCGATCGAGATGATCGCCCCCGCCAGAATTAGGCTTTGGCCTTCGGTCGGCAGCAGTCCCTGGGAAACCCCTAGGTTTGCCAGAATGAACGAGAACTCACCGATTTGCGCCAGGCTCGCCGATACCGTAAGCGCGGTATTGAGCGGATAACGGAAGAGAAGGACGATAAAAAAGGCGGCCAGTGATTTACCGAAGATGATAATTGTCACGACCGCTAGTAACTGGAGCGGCTGGCGAAGCAGCACGTTCGGATCGAGCAACATACCAACGGAAACAAAGAACAAAACGGAGAAAGCATCTCTCAGCGGCAAAGATTCTTCGGCGGCGCGGTAACTTAGAGGGGATTCCCTCATAACCATACCGGCGAAAAAAGCGCCGAGCGCGAATGAAACGCCAAAAAGCTCGGCAGAGCCGTAGGCAATGCCCACGGCGGCCGCAATGACGCACAGAGTAAAAAGTTCCCGCGAGCCGGTGCCAGCGATCTGCCAGAGCAACCATGGAAAAAGACGCTTGCCGACAACGAGCATAAGGGCGATGAAGACCGAAACTTGGACAAGCGTGAAGGCAAGCGTTATTAATAAACTGCGATTTCCCGCTGCTTCAGCGGAAACCTCTGCGTTGTCGCCGAGCCACACCGATAGCGCCGGCAGCAACACCAGTACCAGAACCATCACGAGATCCTCGACCACGAGCCAGCCAACGGCGATGCGGCCGTTGACGGATTCCAACACACCGCGACTTTCCAGGGCCCTGAGGAGCACCACCGTGCTGGCCACGGAAAGCGCGAGGCCGAACACAATCCCAGCGGCGAGGCTCCAACCCCAAAAAGCGGCGACAGTCATGCCGAGCAAGGTGGCCACGACAATCTGGACGATCGCGCCGGGGAGGGCAATCCGGCGCACAGCCAACAGATCGCCCAGAGAAAAGTGCAGCCCAACGCCAAACATCAATAGCATCACGCCGATTTCAGCGAGTTGGCTCGAAAGCTCGAGGTCAGCGACAAAGCCCGGTGTGGCGGGGCCAATGATGATGCCGGCAATGAGATAACCCACCAGAGCCGGTAGCTTTAGGCGCGCGGCGATAAAGCCCATAATCAGGGCCAGTCCCAAGCCGGCGGCAAGCGTCGTGATCAAGGTAGCGCTATGAGCCACGTATCTCTTCTCCTATCTTTTGTCGATGAGCGGAACGGTGTTGGCAACTTTACTCTAGCACGTGAACAATTTACGAGGGAGTTCGTAAGTAAGTAGCCACGCAGCGACCGAGGCCGAGTCATGGAGGCTCGTGCACACGAACGTGAAGGTGGCGTTCAGGTCGGGGCTGTTGGAATAGCCACCCTTTGAGAGGACGGGGACGGCAGCCTAAAGCCATAGACTCATTGACCGCGGTCGGCAGGGCTCGGGCCTCGGTCGAATAGATGTCAGGTGTCCACATACTAGTTAACTAACTCATTAATTCGTTTTGCTGACAATGGCGTTGGACGATCCGCTCGAGTAAGGTTGCTTTCTTGCGCGCCGTTTTTCCGCTAATCTGCACGCATTTTCGCAAAGAAATTTTGGAGATGGTGTTTTGATGGACAGGAAATGGTGGCTCGTGATCGCCGGATGCATTACCCACGCGGTCAATACCGGCTTCAGCTACTTCGGCATGAGCGCTTACTTTCCGTCATTCGAGCGTGAGTTCGGCTGGAGCCGGACGGCTATATCGGGGGCATTTTCGCTGGCGCGAATCGAATCCGGCCTGTTGGGTCCGATCGAAGGTTACATGACAGATCGGGTTGGCGCCCACAGGATGCTCTTCATCGGCGTCGTCATTTGCGCGTTAGGATTCCTTTCACTGAGCTGGGTCGATTCGCTGCCGATGCTCTACGTCGTGATCATTCTCGGCATCGTCCTCGGCTCCAGCCTCGGCTACAACATGCCAATCAGCGTGCTCATCGCCAAGGTCTTCCGCGAACGAAGAAGCTTGGCTTTCGGT
>DASQUN010000696.1:0-2642 GCA_035641275.1 Candidatus Udaeobacter sp.
AAGATCCGGATCGGTCATGACGGCACGGATAAGATTGGTTTCGATTTGGTCGCCGAGTATTACGCCCAGAACCATCGGCGCCAGCGGAAAGCCGGTCTGTACCATGAGGTAACCGATGACGCCGAAGATAAAAAACGTGTAGACGTTTGCCATGATGTTGTTTAAGGCGTAGGAGCCCACGACACAAAATACCAAGACGACCGGCACGAGGATGTGAAGCGGTACGGTCACGACTCTGATAAAGAGACGCAAGCAGCCTGCCTCGATTACAACCGTAACCAAATGAGCGATGAAATAAGCCGCTAGCATGCCGTAGGCGACCTTGACATTGGAGGTAACGAAGAGTGGACCTGGCTGTATGCCGTGGATGATGAGTGCGCCGAGCATGACCGCGGTGACGGCGTCTCCGGGGATGCCGAAGGCCATCATCGTGATCAGCGAGCCGCCGACGTTAGCGTTATTAGATGCCTCGGTCGCGACAATGCCGTCCGAAATGCCCGTGCCAAATTTCTCCGGATGCTTGGAGAATTTCTTCGCCTGGTCATAAGCCAGGATATTAGCCGCCGAGCCTCCCACGGCGGGAAGAATTCCGATCCAAAGCCCTACCAAGCTCGACCAAATGAGATTAAAGGGCTGGCTGAGAATGTCCTTTAGGACTTTGAAATGAGAGACTGAAAGGTCAAAATGCGCCGGGGTTTGAACCTCCACTCCTCCCGAGCCGCGGGTTTGCAAATCCTGCATGAGCTGAGAAAAGGCAAACAGGCCAATGAGAATCGGCAGGAAGGCAAAACCGGTGCGGAGAAAATCGAAGCCGAACGTGAAGCGCGGAATCGACATAATTGGGTCGGTTCCAATCGTCGTGATCAGAAGGCCGACCGTTCCGGAAAGCAAACCTTTGATAATCGAGCCTTCGGTCAACGCACCGACAATGCTGAGGGTCAGGATAAACAGCGAGAAATATTCCCAGGGGCCGAAGTTCAGCGCGAGCCTGGCAAGCTGGGTGGCGCCAACGACCAGCGGAATGCCAGCGAGAAGTCCGCCGAGAAGAGAAGCCCAGATGCCGGTCCATACCGCTCTTCCGGGCTCGCCCTTTTTCGCCATCGGGTAACCATCGAACGTGGTGGCGATCGCCGAAGGCGTTCCCGGAATGCCCAGCAGCGAGGCGGAGACAAGCCCGCCGGATTCTCCGCCTACATAGACGCCGATCATGGTGGCGATCCCCTGGAGTGGATCCATGCCGAAGGTAAAAGGCAGGACCAAGATGACCGTCATGGTTAAGGTGATTCCGGGGATGGCTCCGCCGATCAGGCCAGCGAGGATGCCAGTCGACATCGCCAGGAATATTTTTGGTTCCAGGATCGAGGTTGCGGACTGCAGTATGAGGTCCAACATGGGACTGGTTCACGGGAGCCAGGCGGCTCTCGGAAGGAACACATAAAGATACTTTTCAAACACCCAATAAGTGATCACCGCGGTGCCGATGCCGACGAGCAATGATCCGGGCAGTCGTCGCCATCGCGGTTGACCCAAAAGCCACTGAAGACCAGCGACAAACACGATCGTGGAGAAGAGAAATCCCAGTTTCGGCAGCAACAGGACGTAAAGGAAAAAGACACCGAAACACAATAGCGGACGCTGGTAGTCTTTCAGCCCTTGGCTAAATCTCACCCGCGCCTTTTTCTCGCTTCCAGCGATCAAGGCCTGCAGGACCAAAACGAAGCTCAAGGCAAAAGTCACCAAGAGAAGGAGTTGAGGGTAAAAAGCCGGACCGATGGGGACCAGGGGATTGGCGGGAATTTCGTCAAGACGCGTGTAAAGCCAGCCGCACAACAAGAGCAGTGCGAAACCGATCCAGCCGTCGCGACGCATGGCTTTATTTTCGCTTCAAAATACCTACTGCCGCGGCTGCTTCCTTTGTCAGATTATCGTCCTTTTTCAGGAACTCCGCATAACCCTTTCTGCCGAGAAACATTACTTCAGTGCCCTGCTTGCGCATCTCCTCAAGGAAGGAAGGTTCCTTGGCTACTTTGCCGCAACCATCCTCGAGCTTGGTTAGAGCCGCTTCGGGCGTTCCCTTCGGCGCAAGCACGCCCCGGTTCTCACCGTAGACCACATTGATTCCTTGTTCTTTGAGAGTGGGCACATTGGGAACCCGTTTGTGACGTTCCTCGGTTGCAATTCCGAGTAGTTTTAGTTGACCGGCATCGACCTTGTCCATCTGGGTTAGGTCCACGCGCCCAAGATCGATGTGACCGCCAAGCAGGGCCGTCATCCGCGGCGCGGTCCCTTCGTAGCTCACGTATCTCCAGCGCGCGCCGGTTTCCTTCTCGATAAAGGCGGCAAAAAAATGGGTCGTCGAGCCCAGGGTGAGGCCGAAGGGGATCTGGCCCGGCCTCTGTTTGGCGTCAGCGACGAGATCCGCCATGGAGTTCCATTTGGTCTTAGCGCTGGCTCCCACTAAATTGGGCGTAAAGACGATGCGGCATACGGGTTCAAAATCCCAATAGTTCACGTCGGTAATGCCGGTGTAGTAGGTGCCGTGGATATAGTCGTGCACCGAGTAGATCGTATAGCCGTCAGGCGTAGCGGCCTTGGCCTCGCGAGCGCCGACGGTTCCGGAGGCGCCCGTCACGTTGCTCACA
>DASQUN010000697.1:0-3115 GCA_035641275.1 Candidatus Udaeobacter sp.
GTGGATGCGGCGGAAATGGGGTTTGATCTAGTCTCGGGTTTCCAGTTCCGGGCTCGCGGGTTAACGCGAGAGTCGAGACACGAAACGCCGCAGGACGCGCAGAAGTGAAAAATCTAAAACTACGAGCACGCTGTCTGGCGCCTCTGATTTTGCTGCTGGCCTGGCCGACGCGCGTGCTCAGTTTCTGTCACGAAATGGAAGTCGTCGACAGACTCCCTCTCAGATTAGCGGCGACCAACGGCCCGCGCGTGGAAATCGAGTGGTTCGGCCACGCGACCTTTCAGATTACCTCCAGCAAAGGGACTCGCATCCTTGCCGACCCTCACTCGCGCGACGATCTTCCCTGGCCGAGCCAACCGCAACATATCGTGACGACGAGCCATCAGCACGGCGCCCACAATAACATTTATATGGCGAAAGGGAGTCCGGTCATCTTGCACGGCCTCACACCCAGGGGTGAAGATTGGCAGAAGATTTCCACGACGATCCGCGATGTCTCCGTTTACCTGGTTCCGGCTTACCATGACAAAAGCCAAGGGCTGCAACGCGGCAAGAACGCAATCTTCGTCTTTCGCGTCGATGATATCTGCATCGCCCATCTGGGCGACTTGGGACATGTCCTTACGCCTGCGCAGCTCAAGTTGCTGGGGAAAATCGATGTCCTGCTGGTGCCGGTTGCAGGCGGTATGTTTACGGTTACACCCGACGAGGCGGTGGAGGTGACGAAACAGGTCAATCCGAGAATAGCCATCCCCGAACACTATTGGTGGCCGGGAGGCGCAGATCGATTCGCCGCGGGATTTTCAAAAGTGAAACGGCTGAACGGACCCATTCTACGAATATTCAAGCAGGAACTGCCGTCACCAATCGAAATCGTTGTCTTGGCCGAAGGCGGCCGCTGAAACCGAGGGAACTGAATTAGGGAAATAAGAAGACAGAACCGGATTCCCACTCCCGAATTCTGAATTATACATAGGGTGGCGACATAGAGCTGACAAGGAGAGAGCATGAAAGCAGTGCGAGTTCACAAATATGGCGGTCCAGAAGTTCTGACCCACGAACAAGTTCCCGTACCGGAGCCCAAGGCGGGCGAGGCGCGAGTGAAAATAGAAGCCATTGGTCTGAACTTTATCGATATCTATCAGCGCACCGGTCTTTATCCTCTGCAGACTCCATTCACACTCGGGATGGAAGGCTCGGGTATTGTCGACACCGTCGGAGAAGGCGTGACGGAAGTCAAGAAAGGCGACGCCGTAGCGTATGCGATGATCTTAGGGTCGTACGCTGAATACGCTGTTGTGCCCGCGTGGAGGTTGGTGCCGGTGCCAACAAACGTCGACGCCAAATCCGCCGCGGCTCTGATGCTGCAGGGAATGACCGCCCATTATCTCACACGCAGCACGTACGCGCTGAAAAGCGGAGAGACTGCGCTGATACATGCGGCGGCCGGTGGGGTGGGACTGTTATTGATCCAGATCGCCAAGCAATTGGGCGCCCACGTTATTGGCACCGTGTCAACTGAATCCAAGGCACAGCTCGCCAAGGAAGCAGGCGCGGACGCAGTCATCCTCTACACGCAAACCGATTTTGTTTCCGAAGTTAAAAAGATAACCGAGGGCCGCGGCGTCCACGTCGTGTACGAATCGGTGGGACAGAGCACGTTCATCAAAAGCCTCGATTGTCTCAGGGCTCGCGGGCATTTGGTTTTGTTCGGACAATCGAGCGGCCCAGTACCGCCTTTCGATCCCGCAATTCTCGCCGCCAAGGGATCGCTGTTTCTGACTCGCCCCAGCTTGAATCATTATACCCTGGACCGAGCGGAGCTCCTTCGACGCTCAGGCGACCTGTTCAACTGGACGGCTTCTGGTAAACTGCGTTTACGCATCGAGAAGACCTTCCCGCTGACGCAAGCGGCAGACGCTCACCGCCAACTGGAGGGAAGGAAGACCACCGGTAAAGTGATTCTACTACCCGAGTAACCAGCTTAGTTATTAATGTTTCATTAGTATGTGGACACCTGACATCTATTCGACCGAGGCCGGAGCCCTTCGGGGCGCGGTCAATGGGTCTGTGGCTTGTAGGCCGCCGCCCCGTCCTCTGTCCAAGGGTGGCTATTGCAACAGCCCCGACCCGAACGCCACCTTCACGTTCGTGTGCCGGCGCTCTCCATGACTCGGCCTCGGTCGCTTCGTGGCTACTTACTTACGAACTCCTCCTTCGTAAGAGAACCGGGCTGCAGACGGGTAACCTGCGATTCAGAAATCAGCTCCTGTAATTTTTTCCGTTGCTCCACGGTCAGCTGCTCCTTGCCTTTTTCGATCGCCCGGATTCGCGCAAGTCGTTGATCGGCCCGAAGCCGCTCGACTTCTCTCACTTTGGCCTCGACTTTCGATAAATCGACCGTGGGTGCGTCGGTAAGGTTGGCGACATCCATCTCGGCAATTCGCAAGTCGGCGTCGCGCCGGATAGACTCCCGTTCAAATTCACTTCGTACCTGCTCTAACTTCCGCACCTGATCGGCCGAAAGGCCAAGCTTGTCGCGATAGCGGAGCATCAGCGAAATCAGCGGGCGTTCCTCGCGCGGCACTCGGATGCTGAAACTGAAATAGTCGCGCGCGCGGCCCGCCCAATCGCGCAGCGCTCGCCCTATGTCGTCCCACGTTTCAGAAAATTCCTCCTGTGCCGAGGCTCCGCGAACAGACTCGAGCCATGGAAAGCTGATCAAGAGTAGCCCTAGAAGGGACATCAATATGATTCGCTTTTTCATAGCGCCTCCTTACCAGATGCCAACCGTCAAATAAATTAGACAGCCGGTTCCAGGATTTGTCAATCGGGTCTCAGAGACTGGGGGTTTCCTCCGCGCCGATCTTTGGGACTTGACAAACAAATCTCAGAGCGATACACGAGCGATTAGATCCATCAAACGCTGCACGGCGTAGGGGGCGGATGGGTTGCACGGGCGGAGAGCCCCCTGAGCAAAGAAAGGAGGTCTTTCGCGATGGAAGACAGCAGTCCACCGGATCAAGAGAGCCCGCTGTCGGCGGGCGACCTCTTAGCTGAACCAAAGGCTCGTCTCACCAAACCGAGCGGTCGCAGCGAGACCTCAACTAAATTG
>DASQUN010000698.1:0-3741 GCA_035641275.1 Candidatus Udaeobacter sp.
CGAGACGCCGATCGGCATTACTTTCGTGCGCTTTGTGCTAACCTATAATAAACAGGGCGCCAATCTGGATTATGTCCGGGACTACAACATGCTTGGCGACGGCCAATACATTACTTTAGGGGCGAAAGCGCCGCGACCGAATGCTGGCAGAGCCTTCATCGACTTCTTCCTCGATGATGAGAGCATGAAGATTCAGGCACAAACCGGTGAGTTCGTGAATCGCAAAGGCATCTATCCGCCGCTGGCCGATGCGGATAAAATAAAGTTCGTCCAGATGTATCAGTTTGGCAAAGAAGATTTCGAAACGAAGAGGAAAGAGTATCAAAAGATTTTTCTCCAGTAGAAGTTAACATACTTGCATTTTCCTGCCGTCATTGAGGCCAAGCTTGCGATAGCTAGCGCGAGCCGGCACCTTGACCCCCTTCTTCTTTCCCCCTTAGCAAGGGGGAGATTTAGTGTGGGGTTCTGGATTCACGTGTGGGCGGGAATGACAATAAATGAAGAAGCCGAATTATTAATCAAACTTGCGAGTCAAATCAGGAGGCAACAAAAATGGTGGGATTCGTCGTTGACGCAGACGGTCACGTAATGGAGCAACACCAGGACCTCTTCGCTCACATCAAAGGACCCTTTGGCGAATTGAACTGGCATTCCACGTGGCCCATGTTCGATGCCGATGGATGGCAGCGCGGCCTATCGCGCAAAGGAAAGCGTGAAGATCCGGACGCCGAAGCCTGGATTCGCTTTCAGAATGAAAACGGTATCGACTGCGCTGTGCTTTACCCGACTTCCGCATTGGCCTTGGGCATGATCCAGCTTCCCGCGTGGGCATCTGCTTTGGCCCAAGGCTACAACGACTGGCTGTACCACCGCTTCACGAGTCAGACGCCGCGCCTCAAAGGCGTCGCGCTACTCGCGCCGCAGGATCCTAAGGCAGCCGCTGCCGAACTTCGCCGCGCAGCCGAAGAACTCGGTTTCGTCGGCGGCCTGTTGCCGGCAGTAACGAACAATCGGACGCCGCTTTACGGCTCACCCGTCTTTCACGAGATCTATGACGAAGCTCAGCGACTCGATGTACCACTCGCGGTTCACGGCGGCGTTAGCCAAAATCTCGGTCTCGATAGACTGTGCAGCTTCTTGGAAGCCCACCTGTTGGAGCATCCAGTCGCTCAGTTCATTCAGATCACCAACATGATGTTTCAGGGCGTTTTTCAGGAGTTTCCCGAGCTGCGCGTCGCCTATCTCGAAGCCGGCGCCGGCTGGGTGCCGTTTATGATGGACCGAATGGAAGAAGACTACGAGAAATTCGCCGCGCGCCTGGCGCCACATCTGAAGCACCCGCCGAGCTATTTTTTTAAACGCGGCAATGTCTTCGTCACCATGGAAGTCGAGGAACGTACCGCTCCGTACGTAATGGAACTGCTTCGGCCCGACGTCATCATGTGGGCCTCCGACTTCCCGCACGAACGCGAACGCGACCAATTCGGCGGCGACCTGCCCCACTTAATGGCCCGCAAGGACCTCTCCGACGGTATCAAACAAAAAATGCTCTACGACAATCCTGTGAGGTTTTATCGCTTCAGCGAAGGCGATATCGCGGCGGTGAAGAAAGCCAAAACTCAGTAGCTCGCGTTCCGAGAACGTCGAAAAACGGGGGAATTGAAGTGGGGGTGCTGGGTTTAGGCGGCAGGGAATCTCATTTTGCACTCCCATCTTAGTCTTCCCTCATTGGAGGGGGAGAAATTTTGTTCCGATATGCTTGACGGCCGAATTATAGAGAGAAGTACAGAATCTTTTCCTTCACCTCATTCGACAAGTTGCTTGTGGCCGCGCAGATCGCGCAAATTCTCGGGAAATTCGTTATCCCAATTGGGGAAGGCATTCCAGAAGCCTTTGATTTTCCTGGATTCCGGGTCGCGCTAGCTATCGCCAGCTTGCCCGGAATGACGTTTGAGTCATGGCGCGTTTTTCTGGGACACTGCACTGGAGTATTGGGGTAGGGGAACTCTAAACCGTAATCGCCTACGCCTTCACGTAGGCGGTGAGAGCGGATTTCCAGTCTCGCATCGGCGCAAAGCCGAGCCGTTCGGACAGCAAGCAATGCAGCGGGGTGTAACGCGGCCGAGCGGCGGACCTTTTCATGTCCGCTTCTTTGACTACGTCGATCAGGGAGTCGAGT
Source organism: Candidatus Udaeobacter sp. (assembly GCA_035641275.1). Lineage (GTDB taxonomy): Bacteria > Desulfobacterota > Binatia > UBA9968 > UBA9968 > DASQUN01. The sequence goes on from DASQUN010000698.1 coordinate 2,180, forward strand.
TGCTGTCGATTCAATCCGGCAACGCGTCCGGCCTCCAGGGCAAATTCGTAATAAGAACAAACGCCCTCATTCACGATATGGTAAGTGCCAAAGCGACGCGCGCCGAGAATTTCTAACACACGGGTGATTAAATCTTCTATGTACGTCGTGCTGGACCAGATGTCGGTGATGGCGCGCACGCGCTTCTCCGCCCGAAGGTCCTGGTGCACGGTACAGAGAAAGCTGTTCTTGCCGCTGCCGTAAACCCAAGAGGTGCGAATGATATAGCTTCGCTCGCAAGCTTCAACCACAGCTTTTTCTCCTGCAACTTTTGTTCGTCCGTAGATGTTAACCGGTCGCGGCTCGTCTTCGATCGTGTATGGTGGTCGGCCCAAAGGCTCGCCGTCAAAAGCATATTGAGTGCCGAAGTGAATAATTTCAGCGCCCACTCTGCTCGCCGATTCAGCGAGATAACTTGGGCCGTCCACGTTGACCACTTGGGCCTTTGCTGGATTTTGCTCAGATTCATCGACCTGGGTCACAGCGCAGTTAATGATCAAAGAAGGCTTGATATCCGACACACATCGATTAACTGCCTGGCGATCGGCGATATCGAGCTCGTCATGTTTTAACGCAACGACACCGTGCTCGCGCGCCAGACGCTGGGCAAAATGATTGCCGACCAGCCCGGCTGCGCCTGTGATGAGAAGCTTCATTCTGGAGAGGAATTTAGAACGACGAACATCATTCATCAAGCACGGGATCGCGCGTCTTAACCTGTTGCTGGTGAACACTAGCACGACGTTAGCGTTCTTGCGGCAAGCGCCATACTCGTGATGTCGTCTCATGAAACACAAAGGCCCGAGCAGCCGCCCAATGGGCCAACCGCTCAGGCCTTTCGAAGATTTTGTTCTTATGACGTCAGTCCAATTGCCAGCGCAAGTCTATTTGGCGTAGACCGCTGGCTCGCACCAGCAAGCCTGATTGCAGCCTAATACTCCCGTCGCCTGATCGCCTCGATTTCGCTGCGCTGCCGATCGATCTCATGCTGATTTCTCTGGATTTGATGGTCATGTTCAGCAGCCTGATTGTCACGTCCTTGCAACTGGTCACCGACCAATGCTCCGGCGCCGAGCCCTAAAAGCCCGCCGATGGCGGCACCCGCTCCCGGATGACGAACCGCTGAGCCGATAATCCCGCCGGCTGCTGCTCCACCGAGCGCGCCAATTCCGGCGCCCTTCTCACGAGTCGTCAAAGAACCGCCGGCACAGCCGGCGACTAAAATGCTGACCAACATCGTCACTGCGATCAAAGTCGATCCCCCGTTACGCGTGTGCCTTTTGACGTTCATCTTGAACACCCTCCTTTGCCCATTAGACGAGCTAGCGAACTTTTTGTTTACAGCGACATGCGAATAAACAGACGCAGGAAAGTTTGAGGGCGATTATCTGATTGGAATCAGCAGGTGTTTGTAAGCGTTAGCGCGATCTTCTCAATGCGGAGATCCGCTCATCCAGGGCCGGATGAGTTGAGAGAAACCCTCCACCCCCGCTTCCAGAGACCTGACGAAGCCAACTAAGCGT
>DASQUN010000699.1:0-4811 GCA_035641275.1 Candidatus Udaeobacter sp.
CGACACTGAGGGACGGCAATACGAGCCTCTGGGCGCACAACATGACCACGGGCATGATGCACCCCGTTCTCCGCCACATGGATCAGGCCGACTTCGACTCGATGGAGTTTTTCGTCAGCGGCCGATTTAAGAAGGTCGTCAGAGAGCAGCGAGACAATCCCTGGGACTGGGTGCGCTACGGCAACAAGAAAGTCAAAAACACGCAATTGCGCTACCACGGCGGTCTCAGCAGCGGGTTCAGCCTGACGCCTGCGTGCATTCCTCGCTTGGTGATCGAGCGAGTCGTTCATTACGGCATCACGCTGACGCGCCTCTCAGATCCCTGGAATGATTGTGACGAGCTGAAGAAAGAAGTCGCGGAGCTGAGAAAGCTCGGAATGGAGTCGGTCGTCAATTTGATCTATTCCATCTCGCCGCGCCACACGGATGAGTACTACGCCCGCAAAGCGCGAGAAGCGGCCGCCATGAAACCCTACCGTATCTGCTTCAAAGACGTCGGGGGTATGCTAATGCCGGAGCGGACGCGAACTCTCGTCCGACTTGTACTCGACAACGTCGGAAACATTCCCGTGGAATTTCATGCCCACTGCAACAACGGGCTGGCTCCGGTCAATGTTTTAGAGGCGGTCAAGGAAGGCGTTAGGATCGTCCACACGTCAGTTCCGCCGCTGGCCAATGGATCGGCTCAGCCTTCGGTATTCAACGTCGCACGAAATTTGAGAGCGCTGGGCTATAAGCCATTGGTCAACGAAACCGTGCTCGAATCGGTGGAACAGCATTTCCGTTGGATCGCGAAGCGGGAAGGTTTTCCCATAGGCGCGCCACGGGAGTACGACGAGACCTGGTACCGACACCAGGTCCCCGGCGGCATGATTTCGAACCTGCGCCATCAGCTCAAAATGCTCGGCAAAGAAGACCAAATGGAAAAAGTCTTGGACGAAATCGTCCAAGTTCGAGCCGAGTTCGGTTATCCGATCATGGTCACGCCCTTCGCTCAGTTCGTCGGCAGCCAAGCTGCCATCAACGTGATGACCGGCGACCGATACAAAGAGGTCACCGACCAGGTCATCCAATATGCGTTAGGACAATGGGGCAAAGAAGGCAGCGAGTATATAGATCAGGCGGTAAAAGCCAAGGTTCTCGACCGCCCGCGCGCCCGGGAGTTGGAGAGATGGGAAATACCCGACATCAGCCTTGACGAGATCAGAAGGCAATACGGCGGAGCGACTTTGTCAGACGAAGAGTTGTTGCTGCGTTTCTACGCCGGCCCCGAGTTCGTTGATGCTTTGAAGGTTGCCCCACCCCGAAAGGAATATCTCGACGCCCGTCAGCCGCTCGTTAGGCTCATCGAGGAGCTGAGCCAGAAACGTGATTGGGGTCATGTCTACATTCGGAAAGGTGATCTGTCGATTTCGATGGGAAGAGAACCTAGGGAAGTCGCAGCGGATAAATTCAGCTTTCGAGATTACCGGTGAGTATTAATTCCTTCTCCCCTGGCGGGAGAAGGAAAGGATGAGGGGCCAGTCAATTTTCACCCTCACCTCAGTCCTCTCCCGTCGGAGAGTGTGTCGTAACGACTGAAAATCGGATTGTCATCCCGAACGAATGTGAGGGATCTAAGACAGATTTCTCCCTTTGGTCGAAACAAGGATTTCTCCCTGCGGTCGAAATGACAGAAGGGCCAACCGGCGCGATGTTTCCGGTATTACGACACAGTCTCTCGAGGGAGAGGAGGTAAAAAGGAGAGGTCGTTGCTAATGCCGATGTAATGGGTGGGACAGCTTTCCTACTGTCTTGGAAGAAGCCGCCTCATCGTATACAGTCACCGCAGTTCAGCTTCGATCTAACGAAAAGACGGCACAAGGAGAAAAACCGTGAAGCAGGAGCAAGGGTCCACGAAAGAAGTTCACACCGAATTGATGCTGCACAGCGTAAAGTTTGCAAAAAATGAACAAGGACGCCGAAAGGAACAGCAAGTGCTGTTCAAATGGCCCGACATCCAGAAGAAATTGGGCGAACACAAACACATTTATGTCGTGGACGCGCGGCTCGGTTCCAATAACCACACGCATCGTTTATGGTTCGACGTTATCCCTCCGCATACCGAAGAAGGCCAAGACTGGAGGACACTCGGCCATCGCCACACAGTTGAGGCCATCATCTATTTCCTCAAAGGTCATGGGCACAGCATCATCGATGGCGTGCGTTACGATTGGGGGCCGGGGGATCTTCTGAGTGTGCCGATGTTCTCTTGGCACCGTCATATTAACGACGGCGATGATCCGGTGCTGCGCATTGCGTCCACGACCGGACCGCTGTCATTGGCTTTGGGCCAAGCCGTGTATGAAGACGAACGTTATCCGGAATTTTGGATCTATGCGCAAGAGGGAGAAGACGCGAGAAAAACGCTCATCCCCGGCGGCGGCGGGCAGATGGATCAGGCCCAGGTGACGGGCTCTCGGGCCGCGGATTTGTACGCGCAAGAAGTGGCCTTTGCGATGCACGAGGAGCAACTGCGACGCAAGAGCAAGGTGTTGGTCAAGCAAAGCGAACTCGTGTTTGAGCCAACGGCCATGGGCAGCGTGGCCTATGTGGTCGATCCGCGCATCGGTTTTCAGAGCAAAGCGCTCGGCGTCGTGATGGCTGAAATCCCTCCCGGCAAACGCTCCGGCGCGCACCGCCACTTCTATGACGAAATCGATCTAGTCGTAGGCGGCCGCGGCAAGATTATCGTCGCGGATAAGGAGTATGAATTCGACACACTGGATGTTCTTTCGATCCCGGTCTTCCAGTGGCACCAATACTTCAATACCGGCGCCGAGCCGCTACGGATCGTCGCCATCAATACTCGGCTGGCATTGGAGAATCTCGGACTCTCCCTGACGCATCAGGGAGAATTGGCAGACTACTGAGAGAGTGGAGTTGCGGGGCGATGGAGTAATGGAATGATGCGTTTACGGCCCACCGCTCGCATACTCTAACCCAGGTTGCCCGGATCGACATTGCCGTCCCAGTTCGAACTTCATTTCACTGATCATGGGTAAGGCAATTTAAGGCCATGCAAGTCAAATTCGGACTGTTCAGCTGTGACTCGCATGCGCAACTAAATCGAGACGCGTGGACCGAGCGGATGTCGAAAGCTCAGTGGGGCGATCGTATTCCGCACGTGGTTGCAGTGACCGAAGAGAGTTCCAGTCATTCAGTGGACCACTGGATGATCAATGGGAAAATCAGCCGAGGGTGGGTTTGCAACTGTCCGGCGGCAATGGAAGGCGGCGTCGAAAGAGGCTACTACCCGCGCAACTGGGAGGAAGTCCCCGATATCGTCTATGATCCCGCCGCCCGTCTTAGGGCGCTCGACTACGACCGCGTCGATGGCGAAGTGTTGTTTCCCAACACGCCGGTGCAGAATTTCGCATTCCTGCAGTCCGATGCTGCATTCGAACTGGCCTGCGTCAGGGCTCACAACGACGCCCTAGCGGAATGGCGCGAAGTGAGCAATCGCTACGTTCCGGTCGCGATCATTCCCTATCTTAGCGGGATCGAGTTCATCGTCGCGGAAGTGGAGAGAGTCGTGAAACGGGGCCACCGTGGCGTGGTGATGCTAGCCGAACCGAGCTTGACCAAGAACGGGTTAAAACGGCTGAACGACCCCTTCTGGGATTCTTTATGGGCCTGTTGCCAGGATCTAGGCGTTCCCATCCATTGGCACGGTTCGGCGGGCTTGGCGGAAAAACTTTCCCTGCCCAAATGGTCAGGGTTTTCTAAAAGAGAGTTTCACACGGTCTCGACGTCGAGACTCTGCGCAACGCCTGCCCAGCTGATCCCTAACCTAATCTTTTCAGGGATTCTCGAACGCTATCCCAGTTTGAAATGGGTTTGTGCGGAAACCGGGTTGGGCTGGGTCAATTTCGTGTTGGAGGCGTGCGACCACGAATGGGAGCGACGGCATCTCTGGAACGAAGGGATTAAGACCAAACCCAGCGATCTGTTCCGCCGCCAGATTTACGTCGACTTTTGGTACGAGAAGGCCGGCATCGAGCTGCGCCATACGGTCGGCGTGGAAAATATCATGTGGGAATCGGATTATCCCCACATCGCTGCGACCTATCCGAGATCGTGGAGCTTCGTGGATGAGACGCTTGTCGGTGTGCCTGAATCGGAGCGAAAGAAGATGTTGTACGAAAACGCCCTTAAGCTCTATGGTCTCGGTTAAGTCGGGAAACTGGATCATCAGTAAATTTCTCCGCACTTACAGCGAGGCTTTTTTACCATGCGAGCTTCATTAGTCCGAAAAGTATTTTATCTGTCCTTCTCGCGGAACCGGGAATACAGAATCTTTTTTATTTCCTGGATTCCGGCTCGCGCTCGCATAGCGGGCTTGGCCGGAATGGCGACTCTGTCCTTTTCTGAACCCGACACGCGCCTCCAAACTGACTTCCGCCGGTCTCCTAAGGTGTAATCCGAATGCCGACTAAAAATTTCTTCATCAGCGTTGACGAGCATGTTCAAGAACATCCGGCGGTGTGGACCCGACGGATCTCGAAGCAGAAATGGGGAAGGCGAATACCTCACATCGAACAAAGAACTGATGGCACCGAATGCTGGGTGATTGACGGCCGCGAGTTGGATTTACGCGGAGTCGCGGAAGGCGGCGCCGTGATGCCGGACCGGAATCAGAACCCGCAGCGCTGGCAGGATGTTCCGGCTGTGGTTTATGATCCATGGGAACGTTTGAAGGCCATGGATCGCGACGGTGTAGATTATGCCGTCTTGTATCCAACGGTGAGTGGAACAGGCGGTCAAACGTT
>DASQUN010000700.1:0-9386 GCA_035641275.1 Candidatus Udaeobacter sp.
TCCGATCGGCGATTGCTGGGTTGGAAAGAATTTGAGAGCCGGAGATAACAGACCCAACTCATCGCCTTCGTTGAAAACTCTGAATGCCCCCTCGACGCGGAAATGCGTGGGCTGCTGTGCTCCTTTGAGTCCTTCAAATTGAATGACATAGCGGCCGATTGTGAGGTGTTCCTTGACCCCGAGTGTAGCCTCGCGCTCGACGCTGTAGGCCATCGAGCCGGCGATGCCCATGATAATCAACACGACGCCGAGATGGACAACGAGGCCGCCGTAACGCCGCTGGTTGCGCCAGGCCAGAGTTACTAGCCCGCGGACGACGCCCTCGCCGGCGATCCGCCGCCGGGCGCGCAACGCCAGGGCGGTGTCATAAACGATGGTCAGCGCGACGAAAGCCAACAAGGTAAAACCCAGGAGCGGCATGAAATCTCGAACCTTCCATGCCAATAAAATCCCGGCGGTGACCAGGGAGCCGGCAGCGGGCCAGAGAAAGTTGCGCTTGAGATTGTCCCAAGAGGCTCTGCGCCAGGCGATCATCGGACCGACACCCATCAGAAACACGAGCAAAAGGAAAAGCGGCACCGTGACCGAATTGAAGTAGGGCGCGCCGACGCTGACCTGCACGCCGGCGACCGCTTCCGAAAGCAACGGGAAGATGGTGCCCAGAAAGATGGTGAAGAGCGCGGAGACCAATACGATATTGTTTAGGAGGAACGCGGATTCACGACTGACCATCGAGTCCAGCTCCGGCTGTCCCTTGAGCTGATTGGATCGGTAGGCAAGCAGGCCGAATGATGAGAGCAAGACAAACGAGAGAAAACCCAAAAAGACCCCACCCACGGGTCCGGAGGAAAAAGCATGGATGGAAGAGAGAATTCCAGACCGTGTCAAAAAAGTGCCGAAGATAGTGAGGCTGAAGGCAATGATGATCAAGGCGAGATTCCAAACCTTGAGCATGCGCCGCCGCTCCTGGACTTGCACGGAATGAAGAAAAGCCGTCGCCGGCAACCAGGGCATAAAGGCGGCGTTCTCCACCGGATCCCAGGCCCAGTAACCTCCCCAGCCCAGGACGTGATAAGACCACCAGGCACCCACGAGATTTCCCATCGTGAGAAAAAACCATGCGGTGATGGTCCAGCGGCGGGTGGTGACGATCCACGCTTCATCCAGCCGTCCCTTGATTAGCGCGGCCATGGCGAAAGCGTAGGGGACGGTGAGGCCGACGAAGCCTGTATACAAGAGCGGCGGATGGGTCATCATGTTGGCGTCTTCGAGCAATGGGTTCAGCCCGCGGCCGTCCGCCGGCACGGGAACGATCGTTTCGAAAGGATTCGAGACGAAAGTGATCACGGCGAGAAAGAAAGCTGAGACGATGCAAAAAATCATTAGGACCCACGGCATCATCTGGCGGTGAAGATCGCGATAGATCCAAGCGACGATTCCAGAAAAGATAATCAACAACCATTCCCATAGAAGCAGCGAGCCTTCCAGGGCGCCCCACAAACCGGTGACCCGATAATAAATCGGGGTTGCGCGCGTCGTATTGAAGGCGACGTATTTGATGGAAAAATCGGTTGCGACCAATCCATAAATCAGCGCTGACGCGGCCAGGGTGACAAAAACGAACTGTCCCAGAACGGCGAGTCGAGTCAACGTAAAGTATCGATCATCGCCGCTCCGCGCGCCGATGATCGGAATCACAATCCCCGACAGCGCCAGCAGGAAAGCCAAGAAGATGCCGGTATGGCCGATGACCGAAGTCACTTCGATTGCGGTTCCTTATCGGGAACGAAGCTCTGAGGGTAGGCGAGTTTGCCATCGGCAGGCGGGCTGTACTCTTCTGAATGTTTAGCCATAATCGTCGTAGCCTGGAAGACTCCGTCGCTCCCGATCCTACCCTCGATGACCGCCCCCTTGCCGTCGGCGAAAAGGTCCGGCGGGACGCCGCGGAAAAAAACCGGAATCGAAGCACTGCCGTCGGTGAGTTCAAAACGATAGGTGAGATTTTTAACGTCCTTCTGAAGCGAGTCTTTGACGACCATGCCGCCGACTCTCAAAAACTGATTCGCGAAGCTGGCGCCGTTGGCTTTGACTTCCGAGGGAGTGCGGAAATAGACGATGGCCTCCTTCGCGCCGCCATAGATAATGTACGACAGCGCAGCGAGGATAATTAGTCCACCAATGACGAAACGTCTACTTTTTCGCATGACTGGGCCATTCATCCGCGGAACGCAACTGGGCGAGCTCGGTTTCAGCCCGCCGAAAGCGCCGCTTCAGTGAAAACAAATACAATAGGAGCGCGCCCCAGACGATTCCGTAGGCCAGAAAAACATATCCCCATGCGCTCATCCCTAGCCTCGATTCATCCGTTGGGTTTTAATCTCTTCCGTGACTTCGCCGAGGCGAAAACGGAGAGAAAGGAGATAAAAATACATTAGGACGAATCCGGCGAAATTAATCGCCAGGGCAGTGAGCATGGCCGGGTGGACGTTGTCCCACGGCGCCTTGTCCGGCCGCAAAATAGACGGCGGCTGGTGCAGCGTGCGCCACCAGTAAACGGACATGTGGATCAGCGGAATATCAAAGAAACCAATAATTCCCAAAATCGCCGCCGAGGAGGCGGCGCGTCCTTCTTCCTCGATTAGAGAGCGAAGCATGAGGTAACCCACGAAAATCAAAAGCAAGATTGCCGTCAGCGTCAACCGTGCGTCCCAGGTCCACCAGACGCCCCAAGTCGGCCGGCCCCAGATGGAACCCTCCACGATCGTGAGCGCGGTAAAGAGAACGCCGATCTCCGCTGCGGAATAAGCGAGAATATCATCCCGTTTCTCCCTTTTCCATAAATACAGACAGCTTCCCACGAAAACGAGAAAAAAAGACAGGTAAGCGGTGAGGATGCTGGGAATATGCAAATACATGATGCGTTGCACTTCGCCCTGATAGGCGTCGGGTGGAGCTTTGATTAGTCCCCAATAGAGTCCGGTGACGACGGCCATCAGTGCGAAAGCACCCAGATAGCCTTTGCTCTCTTTAACGGGACTTGAAGTAGGCTCCGGCGCCATATTCAGATTTCAATCACCCAATCGAAAATCAAAACTCCCACTGTGAGAAATATGACATCAAATCCGATGAGAAGACGCAACCATTGAGCGGAATCCCCGAGCTCGCCGGCGAGGAGCACAGCCTCCATGCAGCGTATCGTAGACAAGATAACGGGAATCATTAGAGGGAACAGTACTAACGGTAACAACAATTCTTTAGCCCGGGCCCTCAGCGTGACGGCGGCAAAGATGGTTCCGAGAACACAGAAGCCAATGGTGCCTAAAAGGATGATGAAGAAGAGAAAAGGAAGCAGTTCCCACGAGCGCAGGTTAAAGAGAATCCAAAAGAGGGGAAGGACGACGATCTCCACCAAAAGCATCAGAATGAGATTGAAACACACTTTTGCCAAAAAAAAGGCGCCGCGGTCCATCGGGGAGACCAAAAGGGCCTCGAGACAGTGATTGCCGCGCTCGGCTTCGAACAGTTGGGCCAAGCCCAGTGTTCCGGTGAAGAGAAACGCGAGCCAAAGCAAGGCAGGAGCCATTTCGTTAACTCTTTCGGGCGGCAAATCGAATGAAAAGTGAAACACGAATAACAGCAGCGTGCCGAAGAAAAACATCGTCAGCAGGCTTTCCCTGCGGCGCGTTTCCAGAAGGAGATCTTTGCGCAAGAGCAAAAAAGCTTGTTTGACGATCCTCATGGGGTTCCGTGGGGCAGAAAGGCGCCGAAAGCGCGGTAAAAGCTATCCCAGGGATGCTGACGCGGCTCATCAAACGTGAGCTTGCCGTGGTGCAGGATGAGAGCGCGGTCACAGAGTTGCAAGACGCGCGAAATGTGGTGCGAGGCAACGATGACGATCTTGCCTCTTCCGCACTCCTCCTTCAGGAATCTCTCTAACAGATCGACTCCGCCGCCGTCTAAAACCCCGTAAGGTTCATCCAAAAGCAACAGTCCAGGTTCGAGCAACTGCCACTTCGCGATCGACAGCCGACATTTCATGCCGCTGGAAAGCGCGGACACATACTCCCCCGACCAGCGGTCCAATCCTACATTCTCGAGCACCCCGCCGATCGCAGAATTGGCGACCCGTTTATTGTACAGGGCCGTGAAGAAATCCAGGTTCTCGCGGACGGTGAGGTTATCGTAAAGATGCTCGCCGGAGGCCAAAAAACCGATCGTGGAGCGTAGAGGCGTTGATGTCCGAGAAAATTTTGTGTCATTGATTTGGATCTCGCCGGAGGTTGGATAGATCAGGCCGGCAAGAAGTTTGAGAAGCGTCGTCTTCCCTGCACCGTTGGGTCCGAGTAGCGCGACGCATTCACCCGCTGAGATGTCTAAATCGACCGCCCTGAGCGCCCAAAAATAGCCGAACGCCTTCGACAAATGACGAACCGTTAAACGCAATGTCGAATTTCCAAGAGACTGAAAACCTTTTGCAGTGATGCTAAAAGTCCAACGAATATAGTTATCGATGGACCCGGATTCAAGTGCCGCTCTGATGGCGCGCTTCGGTGCTTAGGGTTGACATTCTTGATGCGAGTCTCCTATTTAGAAGACTCAACAACCGGAGGTCGCTGCAAAGGAGGAAACGATGAACCCCGTCATCGTCGCGGTAACCGGGTTTTGGGATGCGTTCGTAACCAAGATCGCCGTCTTCCTGCCGAATCTTTTGTTCTCGGTGGCGATCATTTTGGTAGGTTGGGCCCTATGTAACATCACAAAACGAATTGTTGTGCGTATTCTCCGGGTTTGTCAGTTTGATATACTCGCCGACCGCGCGGGTATGAAAACGGCGCTCGAACGCGGCGGCATCAAACAGAACGCATCCGATATCGTCGGTCTGCTGGTTTTTTGGTTTCTTTTTTTAATCGCCATCGTCACCACCTTGGAAACGCTCAATTTGAGCGGCGCTACCGACACGCTGCACACCATATATCTATACATTCCGAAAATCGTCGCAGCCCTCGTCGTGCTGATTCTTGGGCTCTATTTCGCGAATTTCCTTGAGACGGTGACGCGGACTTCCTGTGCCAACGCGGGATTGGAACAAGCGGCTTCGATCGGTCGCGCCGCCTATCTTGGGACGGTAATTTTTGTCGTCGCGGGTATCTTGGAAATCTTAGAGATCGCCTCTGAAATTGTGATTTGGGCGTTCATCTTAGTTTTTGGCGCGCTTTGTTTAGCCCTGGCTTTGGCGTTTGGCTTGGGAGGACGCGACGTAGCCGCGCGTTATCTACAGAAGTGGTTGGAACAAAAGAGAAATAATGAAATAACCCCGCCTTGACTCCCCGTAGGTAATCGGCTAAGTTCCAACGAGTTTCAAACAACTTTTTAAGGAAAATAGCCTAAGGGGAGGCGCAATTTTTCAAAGGCCCTTAGGCTATTTTTGCAGGTGAGGAGATTATGGCTGAGTACAAGGTCGTCAAAGTGCCGAAGGACGGGGCTAAGATAACGATGTCGGCAGACAAGCAACTGAAAGTTCCGGATAATCCGATCATTCCATTTATCGAAGGCGATGGCACGGGCCGCGACATCTGGCGCGCCTCGGCGCGCGTCTTCGACGCTGCCGTGGAAAAGGCGTACAGAGGCAAGCGCAAAGCCCACTGGATGGAAGTGTACGCCGGCGAGAAGTCATTCAAGATGTTCAATAACTGGCTGCCCGACGAGACAGTCGAGGCATTCACGGAATTTCTGGTGGGAATCAAGGGGCCGCTCACGACGCCGATCGGCGGAGGCTTTCGTTCCTTGAACGTGGCGCTGAGAAAGTTGCTTGACCTGTACGTTTGCCTACGCCCTGTGCGTTATTTCAACGGCGTGCCTTCGCCGGTTAAGCATCCAGAATCCGTCGACATGGTGGTTTTCCGGGAGAATACCGAAGATATTTACACGGGCATCGAGTTTATCAACGGCACTGAAGAGAATAAGAGGTTCAGAGCGCTGCTCAAAGAAAATTTTCCCAAAGAGTATGCGAAGATTCGTTTCCCGGAGACGGCAGGTATCGCGCTCAAGCCGGTTTCCGTCGAGGGCACCGAGCGGTTGGTCCGCGCTGCGATCAAATGGTCGCTGGCCAATAAGCGCAAGAACGTCAACTTCGTGCATAAGGGCAATATCATGAAGTACACCGAAGGCGCCTTTATGGAATGGGGCTATGCGCTCGCCAAGCGCGAGTTCCGCAATGAAGTTGTGACTGAGCGGGAAACGTGGATTTTGGGCAACAAAGAACAGAACGCGAATCTGAGCGTGGAGGATAACGCCAAAATGATCGACCCCGGCTTCGACATGATGTCACCCGACCAACAGAAGGACATCAAAAAGGAAGTCGAAGCGGCGTTGAAGCTCTGGCCCACGCACGGCGACGGCAAATGGAAATCGAAACTGCTGCTCAAAGATTCGATTGCCGACGTGACGTTGCAGTTTGTGCTCATCCGGCCGAAGGACTACGACGTTATCGCCACGATGAATCTGAACGGCGATTATCTGTCGGACGCTCTAGCTGCCCAGGTCGGGGGCATCGGCATCGCGCCCGGAGCGAACATCAACTACGATAGCGGACACGCGGTGTTCGAGGCGACGCACGGCACGGCGCCGAAATATGCTGATCTCGATAAGGTCAATCCCGGCTCGGTCATCCTGTCGGGTGAAATGATGTTCCGTTACCTGGGATGGACCGAAGCCGCTGACCTCATCATCAAAGGACTCGAGGGGGCGATCGGTGATAAAACGGTGACCTATGATTTTGAGCGTTTGATGCCCGGAGCGAAACTCGTAAGTTGCTCGGGATTTGGCGATGCCCTTATCAAGAACATGCAATAGAATAGACGTTTCGAATTGCTCGTTTCGAGTTTCTAGTTTGAACGCGAGACGAGAAACCCGAGGCTCGAAACGGCAGAGTCGAGGAAATTATGGCAAGGAAAAAAATCGCATTGATCGGAGCGGGAAATATCGGCGGTTCAATGGCCCACCTTTGTTTATTAAAAGGCTTGGGTGACGTAGTGCTTTTTGATGTTATCGAAGGATTGCCGCAGGGTAAGGCGCTCGACCTATCCCATGCCGGGCCGGTCGAAGGCTTTGATGGAAACGTGATCGGCACGAACAGATACGATGACATTGCGGGTGCGGATGTTTGTATCGTTACCGCGGGCATTGCGCGTAAGCCCGGTATGAGCCGCGATGATTTGCTGGGGACCAACGCCAAGATCATGAGTTCGGTCGCGGAAGGGATAAAAAAACACGCCCCGGATTCGTTTGTCATCGTCGTGACCAACCCATTGGATGCGATGGTCACGTTGAGCCAGCGGCTAACGGGATTCCCAAAAAATCGCGTTGTCGGTCAATCCGGTATCTTGGACTCGTCCCGTTATCGATCGTTTATTGCGCGCGAGCTCAATGTTTCCGTGAACAGCGTAGCGGCTATGGTTTTAGGCGGTCACGGGGACGACATGGTTCCTATTCGGAGCACCTGTTTAGTCGGTGGAGTGCCGGTCGAGAAACTGATTCCGGCCAAACGTCTCGATGAAATCGAAGCCCGGGTGCGTAATGCCGGCGGCGAAGTAGTCGCTTTGCTGAAAACGGGATCGGCTTATTTTTCCCCGGCATCGGCCGCGATCCGCATGGCCGAGGCTTATCTCTTTGACAAAAAAGAGATTTTGCCTTGTGCGGCCATGCTGGAGGGAGAGTACGGGGTCAATGGCTACTATTTCTGCGTTCCGGTCATAATCGGTGCTGGCGGTGTCGAGAAAATTATCGATATCAACCTGAGTGCCAACGACAAGAAAGCCTTCGATGAATCGCTCAATCACGTGAAAGATACGGTTCAAGCCATGAACCGTGTTTTGGGCGTTTCATAGGCGGTCTTTGCACTCGCATCCTTGAGACCCTGAGGCTAATGGTTTAGTCTGAGGGTCTCACTTTATTAGGGACAGGGCCTTGCATGAACATTCACGAATATCAGGCCAAAGAGCTGCTTCAACGGTACGGCGTTGCGGTGCCCCTGGGCAAGGTGGCGTCCACGCCGCAGGAAGCAAAATCCTTCGCCGTCGAGCTCGGCGGCCGGTGCGTGGTGAAGGCGCAGATCCATGCGGGCGGCCGCGGCAAGGCGGGAGGCGTCAAACTCGCGAGCGGTCCGGAGGACGCCGAGAAGAAGGCCGCGGAGATTTTGGGCAAAAATCTCGTAACGCATCAGACCGGGCCGGAAGGACGACAGGTCAGAAAGGTCTTGGTCGAGCAGACTCTAAACGTCGCTCGCGAGCTTTATCTAGGAATGGTTCTGGACCGCGCTCGATCCCGCGTGGCGGTGATTTGCTCCTCGGAAGGTGGCGTGGAGATCGAAGAGGTCGCCGTCAAAAGCCCCGAGAAAATCCTCAAAGAATCGATCGATCCCATGGTGGGTCTCCTGCCGTTTCAGTGTCGCCGCCTGGCTTTCGCCCTGGGCGTTCCAGGTGAACAGGTGAGTAAACTGACTGCGATGATGCTGGCCTTGTATCGGGCTTTCGACGAATGTGATTGCTCCCTTGCCGAGATCAATCCGCTGGTATTGACCAGGGAAGGGCAAGTGGTCGCGCTGGACGCAAAAATGAATTTCGACAGCAACGCTTTTTTCCGCCAGAAGCAAATCGTCGCGCTGCGTGATCTCGATGAAGAGGACCCGCGTGAGATCGAGGCGAGCAGGTATGACTTGGCGTACATATCACTCGACGGCAACATCGCGTGTATGGTTAACGGCGCCGGTTTGGCGATGGCCACGATGGACATTATCAAACTCTGTGGCGGAGAGCCGGCCAATTTCCTCGACGTCGGCGGCGGGGCCAGCAAGGAAAAGGTTGCGGAGGCCTTCAAGATCCTTCTAGCGGACGCGCGCGTACGGGGCGTGCTGATCAACATCTTCGGCGGCATCATGCGTTGTGACGTGCTGGCCCAGGGCGTCGTCGATGCCGCCCGCGAGTTGAAGGTCGCTGTTCCGTTAGTCGTCAGAATGCAGGGCACGAACGTCGAGATCGGCAGGAAAATTCTCGCCGACTCAGGGTTGGCCATTATTTCGGCGGAGACCATGGCGGAAGCGGCGGAGAAGACCGTCGAGGCGGTTCAAGGGAAGAATGTAAAATGAAAAATTTGCCAAGAAAGTGGAAGATCTTATTTTGGCTTTTGCATTTTTGATTCTGCATCGCCTCGTAGGCTTAGATGGCAATTCTAGTCGATAAGAACACGCGAGTATTGACCCAGGGCATCACCGGGACCACCGGCCAGTTTCACACGCGGGCGTGCAAAGAATACGGCACGCAGATGGTCGCTGGGGTGACGCCGGGGAAGGGGGGTACTTCGTTCGAAGGGGTTCCGATCTTCGACACGGT
>DASQUN010000701.1:0-7399 GCA_035641275.1 Candidatus Udaeobacter sp.
TTCTTTGCGCCCTCCAAGAGAATCTTCTCGCGATCAGCGCCCTGGTAAAGCGATAGCTCCGCCGGAGACAGAGTCTTGCTCTGCGCCGCGTGTGATGATGAGAGTGGGAATAAGGGGACAAGCGCAAGTAGAACAGCAGAAAGCCTGAAGGTCGCTATGCTCTTCGCTATCATCGATGTTTCCTCCTTGGAGACTGGGGTCGGACTCCGCTGTACGCCCTTCGAACGCGCTGCTCAGGACGAACGGCTAAGTCTTCAACTTGCACTCCGCCAACACCGTCGTGGTGAGCATGTCGAACCATGAAGGGAGTTGCGACCCAATCTCTTGGGTGACAGCGTCCGCGCCAACGTCACTGATTACAATCATAGGGGCCGCGGTGTCTGATCCAGCCTCGGATTAATATCGAAGTAACCGGATTTGTAAGCCCAGAGCCAGAGATACGCGATTTTTTCGTTGTGAAGTTCAGCATAGCCCACGTGGCCGTAGCGCGGAATCAAGACGACATGAGCGCCCCGCGTGGCCCCGGCGTACTTCGCGCCCATAAACATCTCGCGCTTATGCTCCAGACGGTCACCTTTCACCCAATGACCATTATCGTTTTCGCCGACGACGAGCAGGACGCGAATCGTTTTTAGCCAATTCGGATCGGGTTCCTGGAGATGATCAAAATACTCTTCCCGCGGTAATCCGGTGCGTTTCGGGTAGTCTTCGAGTATCCCGACGGCGGCGTTATGTTGGTTGTCGCATAGGCTGGTTTTCATCTGCGAGCGGAGCGGGCTAACCAAACGAATGTAATCATCGGCGCCGCCCCAAGGCGTGAGGTCTTCGGGATCGACATAGCCCGAATTCTTGAACGAATCCGGCGAGCGCCGCGAGACATGTTCCAGCGGAATTTCGTGGTACTTCTCAGCGCCGGTTTTTTCGCGCCACTCTTTGCGCCACCCATCGGGACCGCCACTGCCGAAGCCGACGATGCCGACGATCTTGGTCTGCTTGGTGAAGCGCGTTAAATGAGCCGCCATCGGCCCGCCGGTAGAATGGCCGAAGGCAATAATCTCCCGGCCGGCAAAATGCTCGTCGGTGAGCAACCCGGCGCCCTGGAGGATGACGTTAAAAGTGCATTTCAAGTTGCGGTCGAGAATTTCTTCCGGCGATAGATCGCGATCGATGAGATAAAACGGATTTCGCTCCGCAACCGGAAATTTCCAGACGCCGCCGGGCGGATAGTGACCGGGATAGGTAAGCGCCAAGACTCTAAAGCCTTGCGCGGCGAGCACGCGCGCCAAGCCGGGTCTGCCGTCAGGTGTGAGATCCATGATTTTTTCGCTGCCCGCGCCGCCATGAAAGAAAACAAAAGCACGCTGTGGATCGGTCTCGTTTTGCGGCGTGAAGAGAGTGCCGTGCATATCCCAGTCGTAGCCGTTGCGCCGATAGTGAATCCATGCATCAGCCGTTGTGAACTTGCCGTCGGTGTAGGGCGGCTGGATCGCTTGCCATTCTGCCCATGCGAGTTTTATAAGGAGCTCACGAGATTTAAGGCCGTCCAGATACCGTTCTATTACTCTTGGGATCGACATTGGCGAACTCTCCCTTTACGGTTTGCTAACGTAGCGATCGAGATAAAATTTGGCGATCTCACCTTTGGTGCAGAACCAAACGTCTTTGAAGCTCTTAGCGTAGCGAATGCATGCTTCGAAAACGCCGATAATGTTCGGCCGCCCGCCGATATGCGCATGGACGAGCGCGTCGATGAGTTTCGGCGCTCCCGCTTGGCCTTCGGCGTATAGATAGTCGAAAGCGGTCTTGAAACTTTCAAAATAAACGCTCGCGGGATTTTTAGGATGGAAGATCAGCGAGTGATCGTTGGCGTAGTCCAAGCGTGGCATGATAACCAGCGGATTGCCGTTTATCAGCCGATGCTCTGGAATATCCGGTCCCGGCAAATCGCCGGTCCAATAGATTCCTTCCTCGACGAGATATTCAAAGGTGTGCGCGGTGATTCTATGCCCGGGGCTGACCCATCCCACGGGCCGTTTGCCGGTCACTGAGGTGAGGGCTTCCAGAGTTCGCTTGATGATCTGTTTTTCCTCTTCCGGCCCCATCGCTGTGAGATAGATGTCGTTTACCCAGCCGTGGCCGACAATCTCGTGGCCAGAGCTGTGCAGCTCCTTCACTGCATCTGGAAAGACTTCCGCGACTCGGCCGTTGGTGTCGATCGTGCCTTTCACGGCGTTGCGAGCGAAGACGTCCATGATCCTCCAAATGCCGGCTTTGCCACCGTATTCGCCGTAAGCCAGCGATGCGTAGTCGGGATTGTCGCCGCCGCGGCGGTATTGAGAGTATTTGTCAAAGGCTTCGAAGGCGACAAAAAAACTTACGGCGATCTTGGCCTCGTTGGGCCATTGGATCGGGGCGAGTCTCATGGATCGATTCTTCTTATGATTTAGGCGCGCCGAAAATATTTCGGAACCGTTCGTAATTCTTGTTGAAGTCGTCGCCAGCGGCGATGTCGTCGATTAAGTAGTTTAAACTTCTTCAATTCCTCAATCCATGAATAATCCGAGCTGGCTAGGAAGTCGAGCCGGATACTATCAACTGGTAAACGAAAACGTCAACCACAGAGACGGGCGACGAAGCGCTGACAGGGCTAATGAGAAGCTTCTCTAGTTGGCCGGGCAATGGCCGGTCGTCAAGTGGGATTCGAAGTCGGCAGGAAAAAGTTTCAGCGCGCTCTCGATCGGCGGGCCGGGCATAGCGATCAGACTGCAGAAGCCTTTACCCTTGTTAAACGCAAGGACTTTGCCGAATTGCTCGAGAATCGGCTTGCCCCCTTGCCCTTGCTGAACTTTCTGCAGCAACGACGCCAGCATGTTGGTTTCCATCCGGCACGCTGGGCACTGGCCGCAAGATTCGGCGGCAAAGAATTCTGAAATTTTTAGGACATCTTCTACGATGCAACTCCCTTCGCCAACGAGACGGACGACGCCGCAACCCAATGCCGACCCGGCTTCTCGCATGGCGTTGTGGTCAAGCGGTGTGTCGATTTTGTCCGCTGGCAAGTAAGCTGATGAAGGCGCGGCGGGCATGATAGCCTTGATTTTTTTGCCCCCCTTGATGCCGCCGCCGCATTCTTCGATCAGATAGCGCATCGCGGTTCCGAAAGGGAGTTCATAAATTCCCGGACGATTGACGTCGTCATTGAGAGAAAAGATCATCGTGCCAGGGCTGTCCGGGGTGCCGAATTTTCGGTACCACGCTGCGCCGTGTCGAATGATCGGAGCGACGTTCGCGAAAGTCTCCACGTTGTTTACTGAGGTGGGTTTGCCGAAGAGCCCGACCGTAACGGGGAACGGAGGCTTCTGGCGCGGCCAGGCTTTCTTACCCTCAATCACTTCCAGAGCCGCCGTATCTTCGCCGGCGACGTAGTTGTGGGGAGCAGATATGAGTTCGATGTCGAGATTGAAACTGCTACCTAGAATTCCTTCCCCGCAGTAACCCGATGCCTTGGCTTCCGCCAAAGCATCGCTGATGTTCTTTATGGCTGCTTCGTACTTGGCGTTTATGTAGAGGTACGCTTTGGATGCGCCGATAGCATAGGCGCCGAGAACCACGCCTTCAATGACCAGATGGGGAACATTTTCCATCAGCAGACGGTCTTTTTTGCTGCCGGGTTCATCTTCCCCGCCATTCATCACCAGGTAATGAGGCTGTTCCGCGCATTCGCTCGTAAGGGACCACTTCTTTCCCGTGGGAAAAGCTGCTCCACCCCGACCGCGAAGGCCGGCCTCGGAGACTTCTTTAGTAACCTCGTCGGGAGTCATGCTGACGGCTTTGGCCAAAGCTTCGTAGCCGCCCCGAGCGCGGTATTGCTCAAGACCCTCCCGTCCCTCGACGACGCCGTGTGGAAAGAGGATACCCTCCATTAATCAAACCACCCCCGTATCAAGCAGCTGATAGATCAGCTCCTTAAGAGAAGAATCAATCGTGTCGAGTCGTTGGACATGCGGGCCACCGGCCAGATGATCAGTGATTTCGTCAAGATCATCTACTTTCACGCCCGCATACCAGCTTTTTTCAGGATACAGGACGACATTGGGACCCTCTTGGCAGGCTCCAAAGCACATGTAAGGCTTCACCTCGACATCCGTTAGCCCTTTTGCTGCCACTTTACTCTCAAGCTCGCTCATAACTCGATCTGAGCCGCGGGTCTTACAGTCGATGTTTTGACAAACGAGACAGATGCGTTTCACTGACCTCTCCTTGTTGGTTGGGCTATTTACCGAGCACAAATCATCTCGCGACGAACCGCTAGTTCATTTGCATCTGCATGACCCAATCTTTTTCTTTGATGAGATCGTTTAGCAGTTGCTGATCTTCCGCACCGGGAAGAGCTTCGGCCAGGTGTTTCTGGTACGCATCGGCGGACAAAAGCTCTCCGGTAACGCTATAGGTCTTGCCCACATACTCACCGATGGATCGGTTGAACTTCAAGTCCGGTGCATAGAGCTTTTGTCGTCCTTCCGGAATACACTGATTGAGTTGAGCAATCAGCTTAGCGCATTCGGCCAGATAGTGGTCGCGGGCCAAGTCATTCAATTTTTCTTTTTCGGCCGGTAACTTGGCTTCGTGCTCATCGAATCTTCCCTTCAGGCCCCAAACGTAGGACCAGTTGGCCGACGAAGAATGATCGGTTCCAAACAAGTCATAAGCCGTCGAGAGCCACTTGTTAAAATATTTCTGAATAATCGGAAGCGGGATCTTGTCGGCTCTGAGAATGCGCGTCAGGCCCGTGTGACCCGTGAACATATGAAAGAATTCTTCCTTCAGCATCGCGGTCACACTCTCAGCTAAGGGAGCAAAAGATGAATGGCTGAGCATGGTGAGCTGGTATTTGCCATCCCGGTCGACGAACTCGGTGTAGGTAAAGAAGTCGAGCCAGTTATTGACCGGGGCGTTGAATGAGCCAAGCAGCCGATCACCTTTAAAGGCCCTGCGCTCCAAGAGTTTCCGCGCCTCGAGTTTTCCGGAATCGCCAAAATATTTGACCAAGAGGTAACACATTTGCCAGCCATGACGCATTTCCTCGCTGTTCACCCGAATCAAAGTTTGTCGATCATATTCGGTAGGGGCTGTCTCGAGCAGATTCTTCTGCTGTTCGACTGATGCAAACTCGGTATCGCCTTGATATACAATCAGATTCAGCAGCGCGTCACGGATGGATTGGTTGGGAATCTGGCCGAGTCTCTCCCACTTACGCTGTCCTTTGAAGTCTCCGAACTCAATCTCAGGCGAATGCAGGTCGCCGAGCTTGGTTTCGAATTTATAATCCCCTAGCAGCTCCGAGTCGTAGCCAATATCTTTTTGCCATTGGTGGAAATAGTCAATCCAATCGTCAAATGTCGCAATTTTAAGCATATTCAGGGTCCTTTCGTATGGCTGGTTCGAACGATCGTTCGAATTATTGTATACCGCCTCCCGACCCTGAAATCAACCTCGCTTCCAAATAAAAAATAAACGCTCCCGTTCCAGCGGCCGTTGGCCTGTTCTTAATGGTACATTTCGAGCAGCTCGATCATGCCGAGCTCCCGCATCTGCTCGAAAAGGTATCGCTTTATCTCGCCGACCGTATCCATTTGCAGGACGATTAGCGCAATCGATTTGGCGGCCTGAAAGGTTATCGACCGGATGGTCCTTTTTATCACCGGTATATAGAGCGAGTTCATGCTGAACTCTTCCAGCCCCATGCCGAGCAGAAGCAGGGCACACAGCGGATCACCGGCCATCTCGCCGCACAACCCGACGCGCTTCCCCTCTCGCTTACCGGCCTCGATGGTTGAAGCAAGCGCGGCCAGAACGGCGGGGTGGAGCGGTTCGTACAGACTCGCAACCCTGCGGTTGCTTCTGTCCACGGCCAATATGTACTGGATTAGGTCATTGGTGCCGATACTCAAGAAGTCCACCTCACGCAGAAACCGGTCGGCCAGTTGAACCGCGGAAGGAACCTCTACCATCACTCCAACCTCCATGTGCCGGTCAAACGGCGTGCCTTCTCGTTGGAGTTCTTCTTTGGCCTCCGCCAAAAGCTCTTTAACTTTGATTATCTCTTCAAGGCTCGAAATCATCGGCACGAGCAAGCGAACGCGCCCCAGATTCCCTGCACGGAGAATCGCCCGAAGTTGTGTCTTAAAAATCTCCTCGACTTCAAGGGAGATGCGGATCGATCGCCAACCCAAAAAGGGATTGGGCTCCGGGCCGACGCTTCGCATATAGGGCGGGTACTTATCCGCCCCAATGTCCAACGTTCGAATCGTTACCGGTTTTTCGGCCATGCCTTCGATCACGCGCTTGTATAGCGAATACTGTTCGTCTTCACTGGGAAAGTCCCGGTGGGTCAGAAAAGGAATCTCAGTGCGGTAAAGACCCACTCCCTGCGCGCCATGAAGATGGGCGAAAGCGACGTCGCTCAGGAGGCCGATATTGGCGTAAAGCGCAACCCGGTGACCATCAAAGGTTTCAGCGGGTAAGTCTTTGAGCCCTTCCAACTCGCGATTGAGTTCGAGGTAGTCTCTTTCCAGCCGATCGTACTCTCTAATAATCTCGTGGCCGGGGTTAACGTAAACCGCTCCGGCGTTTCCATCGACGATGAGCAGGTCGCCTTGATGAACCGATTCCAACAGCTCTTCGATGCCGACGACGCTGGGTATTTCAAAAGACTTTGCCAGGATTGACGCATGCGATGTCACGCCGCCTGTCGATAAGACGATTCCTCGAAAGCGATCCCCTTCGAGCATGCTGAGATCGGCGGGGGAGAGGTCCTGAGCGACCAGGACGGCGTCTGGGGGGAGTTCAAGTTGTCGATCCGATACTCCAGAGAGATTTTCCAATAGGCGCTGGGCTGCGTCTTTTACGTCCGTGGTCCGCTCCCTCAGGTAATCATCACGGATTTGCGAGATCGACTGTAAATAACCCTCGAAGACGAGCCGAATGGCATACTCTGCGGCATAGCCTTCTTTGCGAATCTGATTCTCGATTTGTTGAATGATTGCGGGGTCCTCCAATATCAGGCGGTACACGTCGAAAATGGCTCCTTCTTCTTTAGGGATGAGGCTACTCATTCGGCTCTTTACGACATTAATCTGTTCGATTCCCCTTTCCACCGCACCGCGAAACCGTTCTATTTCTCGTCCTACATTTCTCGTCTTCTTTTTGTTGATGGCGCTCAAATCCATGCGCGGCTCCAAGACATAAGCCCGGCCTCGGCCAAAGCCCGGCGATGCGGCCAGTCCCGTCAACCGTCCACGCCAGCGTTGGGCTCCCGGTGGTTTCTCCCGACGCTTGCCCTCATAAGAACGGAGCTTGCGCATCGCTGCCATCATGCGTTTCTGATATTCTTTGTGCT
>DASQUN010000702.1:0-3484 GCA_035641275.1 Candidatus Udaeobacter sp.
TTCCGGCATTCAGAGCAGCCAAACGTTCCGCGTCGGGTCCCCCGGGGAGGAGCGTCAGATCCTTGCTCGGATCGAGATTCAGATGCTTTGCGAGAATAATCGCGGCATAATGAGTCGCGGCCCCGAATCCGCTGATACCGAATCGTTTTCCTTTCAGCTGTTCAAGCTTTTTTATTTCCGACCGGGCAAAAACGATCTGGTCGTACTTGGTTTCGACCGCGGCAACGAGGACGAGATTGAAGCCGGTAAGATTGGCCTGTACGACGGTGCCAATGTTAACAATGGGTGGATCGCCGCTAGCCAGCGCCTGAGTGGCGACCTGTCCTCCGCGCAGGAAGATGGGCTCGACTTCCAGGCCGTACTTTTTGAACAGCCCCTCCTCTTTGGCAACCCAAACATTGCTTTGCCTGAAGCTAGTTGATGGGTAGCCGATTCTAATCTTCTTGAGTTCCTGCGCCTGCGAGACCCCGAGCGCCATATAGTGAAGAACGAAAGCGCAGACCAGGAATTTGACCATGAGCTTCATTTTCCGGACAACTTTTACCGCACCCGTCCGCCTGAATTACTTGCCACCGACCTGCTTGAGCGCTTCCTCAATGAACGAACTATCGAACGAGTATAGATATGCGCCCACGAACGACTTGCCTCTAAGCAAGCCCTTTCTCTCCTGTCGTTAGCGATACAGTTCAGGGTCTTCGCCTGAGTTTTGACCCATGTGGATTTTAGGATAAACGGAAAGGCCACCGGGTCGCCCCTGCACCATGAAGTCGACGGGAATGAAATCCTGCAGGAGTGGAATCGGCAATTGAACTCCGGCGAAGGCGCTTTTTTGGTCTGTACCGACGGCTACTTGGTTGCCCCACAGGCCGGTCGGAAGGGTTCCGATCATGCTAAAGCGGCTGGCGGAGATACTCCCTTGGATCGGCGGGAGCTTGTACTTGCTTCCAGGCTCGCGCTCGTTATCGCTCAACAACTGATGGTCCAGCACTTTGGGATAGGAAAGACCTCCAGCCTCACGTATGAGTGTAAAAGTGGTGTCATCACGCTCTTCTGGCTTTTCATCTTTCCTGTCCCGTTCGCCCCTGACGATTTGCATCGGTAGATTCCTGATGCCGCCGACGCTGCCCGGAGCCCGTTGATTCACGTCGGCCATTGCGATTTCCTGGTTTCTTTCGCGCAACGTGACGAAGAAACGCTCCGCCATAGATTTTGAGAGGGTGTAACTTTGACTGCGAACGCCCCATGGCGTTTGGTAATAGACAAGCATTTCGTTGTCGCCGATAAGATTGATACCGCGGTCCGCCAGTTCCATGTTCTTGGCGTTGCCGTCGAAGAGCGAAGCTTTGAGCGCGAGCCCACGTGGGCCGTACAGCTCCGGATGCTCCATGAGAAACTGCTTGCTCATGCGTAGCCCGCGATGTTCATCCTTGGCGAGCTCCGCCAGTTTCTTGGTGGCCTCAGCCGCGGCAGCGCTTTCCGGGTATTGGTCAATGGCGCTGGTCAGATAATATTCCCGGGCGGCCCTGTCATTGGTTTTCGCGGCGGCGTCCACAAGCCCCTTTCCCGCTTTTTCTTTGATTGCAGCGATTGTTTCTGTCGGTGTGCCGGCGAGCTCATGATACTGAATCGCCTTGTCGAACAGACCGCGCTCTTCATACGCATCGGCGAGAACTCGATAAACTCCCGAAACGCTGTCAGAGGTCGGATGGTTGCGGATATAAGCGACGCCCGCGTCAATCACGGGTTGTGCCGAAATTGGATTGTTGGCCAGGACTTGCACCAAATTGGTTCCAACTAAAACTGCATTGACGGTGCCAAGCGTGACCGCTGCTGCCGGACCTGCGGCGGCCATAGCGCCGGCGGCGTAGAGAACGTTTTTCTTGAGCAGATCTTCACCCAGCAATACGTATTTCATCGATTGCAGCCGGCGTTCGGTGCGAGCGTCGTTGAATGCGGCCATTAAATTGTATTCAGGGCTTTGGAGGAGTGCGGTGGCGCGCTTTTTCGCTTCCCGAGTCGTCGATGATCGAGCGACGTCTTGCACCCCGTTTCTTGCCGCTTCGTGCCATCCTTTCATTTCCAATGCCACCGCCTGGGCATCCAGGGCGGAATCTGCCAGGGATGTCCCGCGATATTTCAATTCCATCCTTGCCCCTAGACGTTCAACCTCGTTGGCATCGCGTACAGTCAATAGCTGCAGCAGGCGTCTGATATCCTCGTGTTGGTCAGCGGGTGTGGCTTTCTCCTCGCTGGCGGTCAGCACCTTTTTGCTTCCGTCTTCCTGGTCCTGCCACAGTCGTCTTGCGTTTTGAGCCGCCTTTTCGGCCTCGACTGATTTAGGGTCGAATATGGCGGCTAGCTCAGAGTGAAATAAGGCTCTGTCGAGTTCCCCTTTGCTGTAGGCCGCTTTGGCCTCATCGAGTTGTTTTCGGACCAGCGCGCGTTTCTTTTGCTCATCGAGAGCCTCCGCCTTTTTGCGAATGTCTCCATTGCGTGGGTCATCCGGGAAACGCTTTAAATGGTCAAGATTGCGCACCAATGCCCGGCGTTCCTCGGCGGACATGTGGGGATCAGACAAGGCATAGAGCTGGCTGATCGCCGTCTCGACGGCCGCGCCGATGTAGTTCCCCGAGGCGACGCCGGCCAAGTCAACGGAGCTCAGAAGACGGTTAAACATTCCTCCCCAGTAGTTGGTGCTGCCCTGTCGCAGCAACTGGTCGGCTTGATTCAGGTCGTCGCTATTTGCGATCGATTCTAGATATTTCTTTCGTTCCGGCGCGGCGGTGTTTTTACCTGCTTCCTTTACGGCGGCGAGATAGCGCTCCCGATTTTCAATCGTGTTGTTGACAAGATCCTGAACATGATCGGTTAAGCCGGTCTTTGTCCCGTGATGTTTTTGTCGTTGAGCATCCTCCGCCTTGAAGTATTTCAAATGGTCTGCCAACGGCTCTTGGCGTTGGATCAGCGCGTCGATGAGGACCTCCCGGGCCCGCTTATCGACGTCGTCCGGAAAGTATGTCGGTCCAGCCGTTGCCGTTTCGAAGGGCTCGAATGGGGGTAGGGGATTGAGAATTTTGTCCACCGGCGCCTCTCGCTGTTGTCCACGAGCCACCGGAAGTACAACCGAAAACGAACCCAACAGGAGGAGAACCGACAAGAGGCGCCTCAAGTTGTTCATCGGTTGAGTCTCGTCATTTTTTGCATCAGGCCGCGCATCGCCTCGATGCGACCCTGGGCCTCGATTTTTTCCATAATGCCGTCGACCTGGGCCACTTCGGAGTAGAGCTTGAGCGCTGATTTAGCAAATTGGTCGAAGCTCTTGAGATCGAATGTTAAACCCTCAGGATCGTACTGGGATGCGTATTCTTTTGCAAGCACCATGTAAAAGTCCCCAAAGTCAATTAAAAAGCGATGTATGTTCTTGCTCTGCTGATGTTTTGTGACCAACTGACTGTAGCCCAGGATCGTCAGTTGATTCCCTTCT
>DASQUN010000703.1:0-7480 GCA_035641275.1 Candidatus Udaeobacter sp.
CAAAGTAAGTACAATCTATAAGCCCTAAAAGAATGCTTTATTTTATCAGTCTTACCCTCGTTAAAGCAAATCAATAAATCGTATGCATCTGTTAGAAGAAGAAAACAAAACTACTGGCTCTAACGGGTGCGCCTATCAATACGCAGAATCGACAGCTCCCTCTTTGATTTCTCCTTTAACTCAAAATAATCATGCGCGGCGCCCAGGTTTGCAAAACGTGATCGACGGTAGGATCAGGATGTTGCATTACCATCTTATGGCCTCCCTATTTCCGCTGATTAAATTTCCATTCTATTGGACCATGGTGAATCGTTCCTTAAATCGCAATAATATTGCAGTGATTGCAACTTTCCTCCATCAACCCCCGAACGTGGCTACGGCCAGACGTCATCTTAGTGCTGACCCTGCCGGATACAATTTAACGCGAGATTCAGAACGCGCTTGGCTGAAGGTAAATGTCCCCGCTCTGACCGCTGGCAATACGCAGAATCTTTTGACGCTCAGGACTAATGACAACTGCCGCTTCAGAAGCGCCACCACCACAAAAGATCCCGTTCGAAGTAGCGCCGACAACATGCTCACCGAGAGCAACGAAAAGCTCGACCTTTTCCGATGGCGCGAGATCTGCAACTGGCACAGCATCGACGAAAACCCGAATTGTGCAAGCCGAACCCATAAAACCACTGTCACGCTTGATGATAAGGCTGCCCGTGTATGGTGCTTGCGATAACCACTGCGGTGCCAGGATACGGGAGGACGGCACTGCGGACGCTTGATAAATGGTTACGGGCCGGGTGGCACAAGCCATGAGAGATAGGGCTAGGAATACGGCAAAGAAGCGCATAACGCCTCCGACTGAAATCTAACAGCGACCTAACACGCGCGGCTGGCAGCGCCGCGACCTCGACGAGAGGTTAGGCGCAGACGTCATTTCTTCCTGGGATCGTCTGCGGGATTGACGTAATTGATGGCCCACGGTCCTACCCCATGTACCTGAACGATCGTTTCTTCTTTCGTCCAGAGAAAATGGTTCGTTTTGGGTTGCATGATGGCTACGCTGCCGGTCGGCAATGGTTTGGTTTTTGTCGGATCGAGCTTGTCGCCGACGCCCATATTGGCCGTGCCAGAGATCACAGTTACGTGCTCAATTGCCGGGTGCCAGTGAGCAGGGATCTTGTAGTCAGCAGGGAGCCTTAGCCGGAACGTAAAGGGAACCGCTTCATTCAGCGGCCCTTCGATGACCGCAAGCTTTGCGCCGGCAGGCAGTGACGCAACATCACCCCATTTAAGATCGCCCGGTATAACCATTGTATGAGCCCCCGCCTGCGCCCAGACGGATGGAGTTCCCATACTCAAAATGCCAAAAATTACCGCCCATGTTATATCCTTGACGTTTTTCATACTCACCTCCATTTGCAAAGTTTGGTTGGGCGTGAAAATTGCGCCTGCAAACAGTAGCATCGGCCCGCTTTCGATACCAGCCTAACGGATGTTGGACGGCGCTACAGCAAGGGAAACCACAGCGTTGTGCCTTCTACCCTCCGCGAATCAGATCCGCGACCTTATCGGCAATCATGATGGTCGCAGCATTTGTGTTCGCCGGCATTTCCCGCTGAGCAACTTGTCCTACTCCAGCGAGAGTTAGCAGGCAGGGAGATAAAGTCTCGAATGAAAGGCTGCAGGCTCACGACTGTCTGGATGTCATGACACCCGCGGTGCAATGTTCTTGTTCATGCAAAACAGATTGGCCGCATCCCATTTCGATTTCACCTCGACTAGCCGCTCATAGTTGTTTCCGTAGGCGGCGTGGATGCGGTCGTCACCCTCCTCTTCTGTGAGGAAATTGACATACGTCCCTCCCGTGGAGAAGCTGCGTATGTCCCGCCATGCAGCGCGTGCCCATTCGATGTTCGCCTTGTCGTCCCCCGCTTTCTCCCATGAAGCCGCGATGTTGGGAACGCAGCCAACATCCCGGTTACCTACTGAGGAGTGATCATTGGAGAGGCGGTTGAGCGCTCCGTTAACCGGAAAGAGCAGGATCGCTGAGTGGGGCGAGACGATGCCTTCGGCGTGCCTAATCGCCGTTGCGAGTAGCTCCGGCTTAACATCGGGCAAGTATTCGGACTTCCAGTAATAGCGTCGACCTTTCGGCTGGGTCGCATCGAGCAGGCTTTGCTGTGAGACATAGGATCGCCGCTGAATAATGTCGCCTACAGGAGAGCCGAAGGCCTTGATTGGAGCGACCAGTTTTTCGCCCTCGTTTATCTCTCCCGCGTAGCAGACAAAGAGCGCGACAATGGGTTTGCCGTGGATGTCCTTGGACAACCATGGCGCCGGCGGAGCCATGCGCAGCGCTGCAACGCACGTGAGTTCCGGCGGCGCCTCCATGGTGAGGGTACGGAACATTTCAAGTACCTCGCCAGCAAACTCGGCGCGCCAGGCGATCGCACCGGCTATGATTTCGGGTCCAATCGGATAAAGCTTGTACTCGAAACTTGTCACGACGCCGAAGTTGCCGCCGCCACCTCGGAGACCCCAGAACAGATCGCTATTTTCTTTTTCGCTCGCGCGCACGACGCGCCCGTCACCGGTCACCGTCTCCACTGATAAGAGGTTATCGCTGGTCCACCCAAACCGCCGTGTTAGGTAGCCGAAGCCGCCGCCCAACGTCAGACCAGCAATGCCGGTGTTCGATATAAAACCGAGCACCGCGGCAAGACCATGAACTTGGGTCTCACGGTCTACGTCGCCCAGAAGGCAGCCGGCTTGAGCCCGCGCCGTGCGCGTGGTCGGGTCCACCCAGACGCCGCGCATGCGCGACATGTCGAGCATCAATCCTCCGTCACACACGGCAAGTCCTGAGATGTTATGACCGCCGCCTTTAATAGACAGTATGAGGCCACGCTCGCGCGCGAAGTTAACGCAGGTTACAACATCGGCAACGCCGAGACAGCGGGCGATGAGCGCGGGCCGGCGGTCGATCATGGCATTCCAGATGGAGCGCGCATCGTCGTACCCAGCGTCCTCCGATAGAATGAGCTCACCGCGCAGGCTCTCCTTGAATTTCCGAATGGTGTCTTCTTGCAGAGTAATTTCCCCATTCGTGCGGCTTTTAACTTGCAGGCCGGACATACCTACCTCCTTTCGGTAGCAAGCAGCATATTGGCGGATGCATTGTAGACTTTACGTCTCCGTCCACTTGACTTCGTACACCCGGATAGCGTGATCAAAACCTTTGGGTGTTACTTCACCTAAATCCAAGAACGGCACCTCTTTGCCTCGGCATTGGTCCAGCACCACCTGAGCGACTAGAATCCGGTCAGGTTCAGCGTGCGCACAGAGGCGCGCCGCCAGTTGGACCGGCTTGCCAAACAGGTCGCCATGTTCCTCAATGGGTTCGCCGGCACTCAGACCGATGCGTAAATGCAGCGGCGCTTGCGGGCTTTCCTTGTTATACGCAGCAAACGCCTTCTGGATGGCAATGGCACACTCAACCGCATCCGGTACAAAGGCAAAGGAGGCCATAATTCCGTCACCCGTGTGCTTGACCTCACGTCCTCGGTGCGCCTTGAGCGAATTGCGTGTTAGCGCATTGTGGATGTGAAGCAGATGCAGAGCTTTGATGTCTCCATACAGCGTGGTCATCAATGTCGAATCTTTCAAATCCGTGAACATGATGGCGCGGAAACCCGGGTCGATGGGAATCTCCCCTGCCGTTCCTGCCGATGTAATGGGCGCAGGGTCTTTGATTCTACCCAGGAAGGCGTCCACCACATTGGGGTCGACCTCAAGAACCTCATTGGGGACTGAGCCGTGAGCTTCGTCATGCGCTTGCTCAATAGTTTCTCGATTCGGCGCCTCGATGAGACAAAACGCGGTACAGCGCATCTCATCAAACCAGTAGGTTAGAAACTTGACGTGATATTTATCTTGAAGCGCCAGGTCCTTCTGGTGTGCATCTGCCACGGCATGTCGGGTTGCTCCTTCGATGTAGTGGCGATCCATGTAAACAGGCATGTTTCATCTCCTTTCGCTAAAGTTATTCGAGGCCAGCTACTAAGTGTCCTGTTTAGGCGGAGTCATCGCTGGTTGCCTATCCCCGGCCAGCTCTAGCATCGATCTAAACGGGAATCGCACGTAATATCCCTCTCTTGGAAAAACCTTGTCAAGATTTTTTGCCGGGAAAAAGCCGTCGACTTGGCAGCCTATCTCACTATTGGCCCGCAGTCTATTTCCTTCCCAACCCACAAATAAGACAGCTAATCCCGGTCGGTTTGCCGAATGACGGAACAGGCACATTCCCCTTGACTGCTAACCTGCCACCGTGAGCTCCCATGGATAATTATCGACGCATTCAGGCTCTCCATCGGTGTTCGGCTCGATCACTAGGACGATTCCCGGCCGCAGCACCCGCTCTTCGGCCTAGACATAGTCAGTGAATATGTGGGGTTCCGAACTGACGAAATCGACGCCATGCTATAGCCGCGGAAAGATCTTAAAAGTTGTTCAATATTTCCTCAGGCCTGGGCCGCTCGCGGCTGTACAATCCCCAAAGCGACGAGCAGGCGTACAGGCGTCGGCAATGGCCAGCCATAGCGGTATGAAAGTCATGAAGACCATCGATTCCAGCCTGGACCACAGGCGCCATCAATGGAGACGATCGTGTCCGCGCATTGTTGCTTCAGGATCAGGCCCCGTGTTACAGCTGAACCAGCGCACCGAGGATGGAGGAAGTATGGCCCGCATCGTTCATATCGCACTGAAAGTCGATGATCTGGAAAAGACTAGCCAGTTCTATGAGAAGGTTTTCGGCTTTAGGTCAATTGAAACCAGCAAAGTCAGAGACCACACGTCACGCCACCTAAGTGACGGGGCGATCGACCTAGCGCTGCTTAAATATGACAGCGAGGATTCGGCTGAGGCGAGGGCTGCCGGCCAAGGTCCTTGTATCCACCATTTCGCCATCGAGGTGGAGGACGTGGAGAAATATGTCGCCGAGATCGGCAAATTCGGCTGCGAGATTATCAGCGATCCGGGTGTGATTCCAGTAAAGTTCCGGGCGCCCGGTGGTACAGTGGCGGAAATCGTTCCGCAAGCAAGGTACAAGAAACCCGCACAGGGTTTAGCCTAGAGATAAGATGCAGCCAGGTTCTGTCAGGTTTGACTATGTCGGAGTTGCTTGACGCCCGTATCAGAACAAGACTGACAGGCCTGATAGGGGGAACCCTCCATATTGACCCGCGACTTCGTCTCTCCACATCGTCATTCTCTCTTATCGTCGCTTTTCGGCGAATGTCTAAGTGCTATCCAAGTAAAAACTAAAAAATAGAACATGCGCTGCGTCGATATTTGCGAGATCACTCAGCCGATCGCTTCACCGATCCGTAACGCCTATATCGATTTCAGCAAGATGACGATCAGCTTGGTCGCCGTGGTCACGGACGCAGTGCGTGACGGGAGGCGCGTGGTTGGCTATGGGTTCAATTCAAATGGCCGCTATGGCCAGGGCGGGCTCATCCGCGAACGCTTCGCGCCCCGCCTGCTCGAAGCCGATCCGAAGAGCCTGCTGAACGAGTCCGGCGACAACCTCGACCCCGACCGGATCTGGAACACGATGATGACGAACGAGAAGCCCGGCGGCCATGGCGAGCGCTCGGTGGCTGTGGGCACCCTCGATATGGCGGTGTGGGACGCGGTGGCGAAGATCGCAGGCAAGCCATTATTCCGTCTGCTGGCGGAACGCCACGGGTTCGAGGCCGATCCACGCGTCTTTGTTTACGCCGCCGGCGGATACTACTATCCGGGCAAAGATCTGGACGCGCTGCGAGCGGAGATGCGCAGTTATGTCGATCGGGGCTACACCGTGGTTAAGATGAAAATCGGCGGGGCCGATAGCGCGGAGGACCGGCGGCGCATCGAAGCGGTGCTGGCCGAGATTGACAATGAGGCTGAGCTCGCAGTCGACGCGAACGGCCGTTTCAATCTGGAGACCGCCATTGCCTATGCCAAAATGCTGCGCCAGTATCCGCTCTTCTGGTACGAGGAGCCGGGCGACCCCTTGGATTACATGCTCCAGGCCGCGCTCGCCGAGTTCTATCCCCGCGCGATGGCGACCGGGGAAAACCTGTTCAGCCACCAGGATGCGCGCAACCTGCTGCGCTACGGCGGCATGCGGCCCGACCGCGATTGGCTGCAGTTCGACTGCGCGCTGTCCTATGGTCTATGTGAATACCGGCGCACCCTGGAAGTAATAAAATCTGCGGGCTGGGCGTGGCGCCGCTGCATCCCGCACGGCGGTCACCAGATGTCGCTCAACATCGCCGCCGGCCTCGGCTTGGGCGGCAACGAGAGCTATCCCGATCTATTTCAGCCCTACGGCGGCTTTCCCGATGG
Source organism: Candidatus Udaeobacter sp. (assembly GCA_035641275.1). Taxonomy (GTDB): domain Bacteria; phylum Desulfobacterota; class Binatia; order UBA9968; family UBA9968; genus DASQUN01. Next base: position 6,394 of record DASQUN010000703.1, read on the forward strand.
CGTACGGGTCGAAGCAGGGCACATCGTGATGCCGGAGCTGCCCGGCATCGGCTTCGAGGGCAAGTCCGACCTGATTCGCGTCATGCGCGAGCTGGCGGAGTAATGAAGCGATTTGCTTGGCGTTATTTTATCTTATGCTATGGCCTTGATTACAGCCTGGCAGAGCCGTGTTCATGACTAAGCACGATCACGGTGACAAACACGGTATGTTCTGTCTCGCTGGAAACGACTCTACTGCGCCAAAAATTTTTTGACCCTTTCGATGACCTCTGGGGGCTGAACCATAATATCTTTGGCCAGTGCCTCTAGCTCCTCACCGCCTAACGGGTCCAAGTCCCATTGTCTTTTCTGGGCGTCCGCTAGCAGCGCCGTGTCCTTCATGGCCTTTGTAAAGGCTTCGCGCAAAACTTTGACCCGATCCGCAGGCATGGCCGGCGGACCGATAAACGGCCGGCCGAGATCACCGGAGGAGAGCAGTACTTTAGCAAGCCGCTTCATCGCATCGGGCGTTTTATATGTATCCATAAGCTCATAGATCGTCGGAACATCGGGCAACTTGGAATAACGCTTTGCTCCGCTTTGGGCCAAGGCACGAACAAATCCTTTCTTAATCCACGTCCGGGTTGGTTCACGGCCCACGTAAGCCGAAACGGTTCCAGCGCGGCAGTGCACTTCGCCTTTCTCGATGGCCAAGTTCATTTCGCCGCCGCCGCCGTAACCCAGCACCATGTGAACCTTGACTCCGAGTCCCTCCTCAAGCAGCTTCGGTAAAAAATAACCCAAGCCGGCGCGCGCCAAAGCCGCACACCTTGGCGGCTCGGTAGCGTTGCGCAGATCGTCCAGCGTCTTATAAGGGACGTCCGTGCGGATAAACAACACCTGATCGATCCGTTCCGGGGAGCCGATCCAGGAGAATTTCGGCCAGTCGAACTTCACTTCTTTCGCTCCCAGAAGCTGATCGATGTAGATGGACGGGTTGAGCAATCCAAGAGTCAATCCGTCGGGTTTGGCGACGTTATAAACATGGTTCGCCGCAATCACGGTCCCCGCGCCTGGCATGTTTTGCACCACGATATCCGGATTTCCC
>DASQUN010000704.1:0-2134 GCA_035641275.1 Candidatus Udaeobacter sp.
CTTGTTTTTTGTCAACGAAAAGCCGCTGCAAATAGTCATGCATCTTGCTGGCCGACTCTCTCGCAATGGTATAGTCCTCCTGAACGCTGCCGCGCAGCGACACGACTTCGAACGGAGTATGCAGGCGCGTGATGCCGGTGAATCTTTCGCTTTGGAACCACGCCTCTGTCTCGTGCAGTTCTTTCGCCCACTCCATGGCTTCATTGTCGCGCCGCGCATCTAGTCGGCCAATTTTCGCAGCCATTGTGAGTACCTCCGTAAAAATGAAGGTAAGTGAATATCCAGCGAACACAGACCATCACTTTCAATGGCGAATTACAAGAAGTTGCGGATTCTTGCGTTAAGGGCAATGGGATCGCGTCTTGCACTACGACAATGTGTGATTGCAAAGACCGGGCTCCTATTCTCTGAACTGGGAAACACATCAAAGAGTATGATGTCGGCGACGGCTGGTCGCCTCGAACACTGCTGGTCGATGAGTTTCACGGCCCAGCACCGTCTATTCTGAATAAAACTCTCCTTCCAGGACAACTTGCCCGCCGTAGGAGACCTGCAGCATTTGCTTCGGTTCGACCTCGGGCACTACCTCGCCCCTTTCACTCTCCCGCCGGTAACGGACTCGACCGCCGCGAACCAGCAACTCGGCAAACTGATGGCCGCTCACAGCAAGCTGGAGTACGGCCCCATCCGACAGGTTCAATCCGCTTATCCAAACCTTGCACTGGCGCGTTCCGTTGCCATATACCTTCCACTCCCCTTTGCCGCGGGCTGAGTCTGTTGCGGATGCGGCAGATTGAGTCGGCTTAAGTTGCGCTTCGTATTCTTGAAGGACGCTCCTGATGCGCATAGAACGCTTTCACGTGCGAATGATCAGACTATCGTTCTGCGGCTAGGAATCTAACCGGCTGTCATGGCCACTTTGCGTTACGCTGCTGTTGACACTAGACGTGCAGCCAATGATCACGATTGACAAAGCAGAGTTGACTCTTTCAAGCCGGCACATCTCGCGGCCCCATATCATCGTCCAGAAGTTCGTTACATAATTTAATCGTCATTCCGGGCAAGCTGGCCATAGCTAGCGCGACCCGGAATCCAGGAAAATCAAAGGCTTCTGGATTCCCTAAATTCCGCGGGAATGACGGACTCGGACTCCTAACTTTGTAAACGAACTTTGGTTCCGGGACACTGCCTGTTACTGTTCGCCGCTGGCCGTGGGTCAAAGCCAGTGGCCCTCTCTTGCAGATCAACTCTTCACTTGATGAAGCACGAATGCCCGCCGGTGTTTTTCTGGGTTTAACAATGCGCCGTTACTTCTCTCATGGCGTTGTGGGTCGGTGTGCCGCGATGTTGGGTGTGGGCTTCGATGCTATCCGACCGATCCCGCAGCCAAACAAGCCCACTACTTCGCCGCAAAACAGTAAAACAAACCGTTCCCGCCAGAACCGCGCAGGGCGTCCTGACTGCATCCCCGGGATGCATGTGAGGAATTCCACGATCTAGAGGATTCGTCGTCGCGCAGGCCCATGCGGTCGTGGTGGCCGACCATTGCCGCTCCGTCGCTGCTGCTGGTCCAGTTGGCGCAGGTGCGATCCTCGCTTCCTGTAAGCGCACGCCCGTCCGGCTGGGAGCCGGTGAGAATATCGTGCATATTCGGCGTGTCGCCACGCGCGTTAATGCGCTCGCCCTTTTCGCTAAGCGCGGTTTCCTTGCTGATATTATTTTTGCCATGCAGCTCGTCGACATTTTTGGCGACGACGACGCCTTTGGCGTTTTGCCATGGACCTTTGCCGATGCGGTCGCGGGCGTCAACGGGAGGCTTGCCCTCGGCTGCGCTGGTGCTCAAATAAGCACGCCACGTGCGGTTGCCAACACCGGCTGCTTCGGCGAGCGCTTGGCAGTGCTTATCGGCGCCCGCCAGGCCGCCGAGATCGGCACCCTTTCCAGAACCGGCGCTGGTAATGAAAAAAGTCATGCCACTCTTTTGTTCCTGCGAACTGGCAATCCAGTTCAGGGATATCAAGGCTACTACGACCATTAAGGAAGTGACGACTGTGTTTTTCATTTGCCCCTCCTTTTATTCACGGTTACGCAATTCATGCGGCCAACCTATATCATACCAGCCCCGAGCCAATGA
>DASQUN010000705.1:0-3957 GCA_035641275.1 Candidatus Udaeobacter sp.
TCTCGCGGATGCGCTCCCACGTCGCATCTTCCACCCCACGCTGAAGTCCCTTGCCTTTAAATGTGGCTTTCCGAAGCCGAAACACCCCACGACTTTTCCGTTCCGCGACGATTCGCCTCAAACCCTGCTCGACGAAAGCGCGCACGGTTGTTCCTTCCTTAGCAGCGAGTCTTTTGGCCTCGTCCAACAGAGAATCGGATATCTCTATGGTCGTCTTCATATGGGTATATGTATCATCATTTATGGCTATACATCAAGGCCATCGGATGCGCGCTCCAAACGATACGTCGTCTTTGGACTCGTGCGAGTCCGACCCGGTTTCTCGGCACAGCGGGAGCTGACCCTCACTCCGAACCCTCTCCCACCCACCCTACTATTCTCTTGTCCCTGTCATTCCGGGACACGCCGGAATCCAGGCCGGTTTGAACGAGAACTGAAAACCAACCTGGATGCCGGTTTTCACTAGCATGACGGGAAAACCGAATGGCCGTTTAAATCGCCGCCCTACCCTGGCTTCTTCGGTAAGCTCCGGATTTCCGATTACCCATTACTCCACTACTCCAGCACTCTAGCACTCCAGCCCCCCTCACTTTCCCCGCTGCAGATTGGCGAAGAATCCGCTTTGCTCGAGTTCGTGAATGATCTGGTTGTCGATCTGATTATCGATCGAAAGCGATCGCACCGCCGGCTCGTTCTTGTCTAAAAATGCTTTGATCACCGCGATACCCGCCCGGCTCGGGTATGGAATGTTGGGCATATAGCGCGGGTAGTTCTTCTGAGTTTCCTCGATCACTAGCGGATCGTCGATCTTGAGCCGCGTTTTCATAACCTTCATCACCGATTCGGGATCGCGTCTAAATAACACCATTCCTTCCGCGATCGCCTTGACAAAGCCGCGCACCACGTCGGGGTTCTGCTTGATGAATGCGCGCCGGGTCACGACTCCCGCCACCTGATATTCGGGAACGAGATCCGCGACGTCGGCGAGCTCGCGATAGCCCTCCTTTTTTGCCCGCGCTAACGTCGGCAAGGACAGCGGCCCGCCAACAATCTTTTGCGATTCCATGCCGGCCAAAATCGGCGGCACCCCGCCCATCTGCAGAATCGGCACATCGGTTTCCGGTTTGAGGCCCCACTTGTCCAGTGTGAGACGAAGCAGTAAGTCAGTGGCAGAACCGTAACGAGTAATGCCCATCGGCTTGCCTCTCAGCTCGCGGTAGTCCTTGATCTCGGGTCGCACCATGATCGAAAAAGGCGGCTTGGTCACTATGCCGAGGAGCATCACCGTGTCGCTGCCGCGGGCGTTTACGCGAAAAACCGGCTCGATGCCTTGAATGCCGATCGGCGTGGTGCCGCTAAGGAGAGACTGCATTGCCTGAGAGCCGGCGACATAGATCAATTCGACATCGAGATCATTTTTTGCGAACAAGCCTTTATCGACCGCGAGCCATGTCACAATGCCCGCGCCCGAGATTGAGCTGTACGCGACCCGGAGCTGAGTTTTAGCGGTCGCGATCGGCACAGCAAAACCCACCAACGCCACGGTCAACCATGACACAGCGAAAAACAATTTCCCGCGCAATCGAATTTTTTTCATACGCCGGTTCCTCACTGATTCGCTGGCTTCGCCCTACTGCCTACTGCCCATTGACTATTGCCTACTTATGAAACTCCCTCGTTCCAGCATAAGCGCGCGGGTTGACCAAAGCATGCTCCTCCTGCATCAACCAGGCAATCTCTGCCGCCGCCGGCACGCTCGCCGCTTCCATCGACGCATGCGCCGCCATCTTGCAGTACTTCAAAGTAATCTTATCGAATTTGCCGATCTCATCGCCCCATTTCCAGGCTTCATCCTGCAACTGCGCGTGCGGTACGACGCGATTAATCAAGCCGGCGTCCATCGATTTTTTGGCGTCCCAATTCTCGCCAGTGAGGATCAACTCAAATGCCAACTTTGTGGGAATGAGTGTTTTGAACATGGTTGCGATGATCGGGTAAGGCAAAAAGCCGCGCTTTATTTCAGGCAAACCAAATTGCGCTTTATCGGAAGCAATCGCGAGGTCGTGCGGCAGCAAAAGCGTGATGCCACCCCCAAGACAAAACCCATTTACGACTGCCATCGTCACTTTCGGAAAAGTCCGAATGACCTCGGCCACGTGATAAGCACGCGGCTCCGCGCGGCGATCCGTGCCCCGGTTCTTGCCGCCTTCGGTTGGAAACTCGGATAAATCACGACCGGCACAGTAGGCTACATCGCCGGCGCCCGTCGTTAAAACCACAGCGATCGAATCGTCTTTGCGAAGGTCTTCGAAAACAGCCAAGATTTCCCTAATCGTATCGCGGCTCAAGGCATTTCTTTTCTCCGGCCGGTTAATGGTAATTTTCGCTACCGCGCCACGTGTTTCTAAAATCGTGAACTTACCTTCCTTGATCATGAACAGGTCCTCTCTCGGTTCTGATGATTCTAGGCGAATAACACCGGTCCACTGACAGGTCAACACAGTTCCGTTGAATCGCATCTGTTCGATCCGATCTAGATTTTCCTGATCACTGCTTGCATCGCCCCAACTCTTTCCTCCCCCACAGAGGCCGTGTCCTAACCCACGAAATCTCATCGGTGTCATGCTGAGCAAAGCGAAGCATCTCGTATTTTCAGCCGGTTACGAAGTCGAGATTCTTCGGCGGAGTCTATCCTGAGCGTGGCCGAAGGGACTCAGAATGACATTGCGACACAGTCTCGCAGTGCGGGAGAAGATGAAGGAGCGATATGTTGCTTGCAAGAAAACTGTCGATCGGATATCCCGATGCCAATGGAGCCGACTATTCTCGACGTCGACAAGCACGTGTGGTCCGGGCGACGCCTATGCTTCGCTCGCTAAAGCGCGCATGGTAGAACGAAACATCAATCAGTCTCTCACGGGAAGGTGGTATCAAATGCGGCGAATATTCATTTCGATTCTGCTCTTTCAGATTTGCTTTGCAATCAACTCTTACGCCCAGGATGGCCACACCGCCAAACTTATCGAAGGCGCAAAAAAGGAAGGCTCGCTCATTTGGTACACTTCGACGAGCATCGAAGACATCAAGAGGCTCTTCGATGCCTACAACAAAAGATATCCCTTCATCAAGACCGAATTTTTCAATGCGGGGTCAGCCAGAGTTTATAACCGCATCCTCAATGAAGGTCGCGTGGGCAAAGTTTTTTTCGATCTCGTAGCGGTCCGAGGGGTGGAAACACATCAGTTGGTGAAAGGAGGTTTTATCCAGCCCTATTTGTCGCCTGAGAGCGGAGCGTACCCGCAAGGATTTAAGGATGCCAAGGGCTATTGGGTCGACTATTTTGATGCTTACAATATCATCGCGTACAACACCAAACTGGTATCGAAGGATCAGGCACCCAAGAGCTGGGAAGACTTACTCGACCCTAAATGGAAGAGTAAAATCGCCCTGGAGGAAGAAATGTACTCGTGGTACGCAGCCATCTCCGTGGCCTGGGGTCGCGAAAGAGCGCAGCGTTACATGAAGGCGCTGGCAAAGCAGGATGTCCAACTTCGCAGCGGTCAAACTTTGATCGCGCAGCTGATGGCGGCGGGTGAGTTTCATATGGGAATGGCTTTGGCGCATCGGATCGAAAAAATGAAGGAACAAGGCGCCCCCGTAGAATGGGTCACCACCTTGGATCCAGTAACAGTGTCGCTGCACCCGATCGGCGTTGCCGCGAAAGCCCCGCACCCTAATGCGGCGAAACTGTTCATCGACTTTGTGCTTTCAAAGGAAGGTCAGCAGCTCGTGTTGGCAATCGGCCGGACGCCGTCCCGACCCGGCATCGACACCAAGATGCAAGCAAAAAATCTCAAGCTCTTTCCGATACCTCCCGAGCTCGGCGAAAATTATAACCAATATCAGAAAGAATTCCGCGAAATCTTTCGCCAATAGAAATCTAGCGCGGTAGGGCCG
>DASQUN010000706.1:0-4504 GCA_035641275.1 Candidatus Udaeobacter sp.
AGCCAGTGTAGATGGTCGAGAATACTCCAAACCGGCCCGGCGACGGCGATCTGCGGAAACATCGAGATGGCGAGCAATACCAGAAGATACAGTCTCGTCCACGCCAAGTTGAAGCGCGCCATGGCGTAAGCCGCAAGCGAACCGATGAAGATACTGATCAGCGTGGCGGAGCCCGCCACGATTACGCTATTGCCGATGTAACGAAGCAGTCCATATTTCTCCAGCGCCGATTGATAGAAGCTCCAGTGGAATGAGGGGATGAGGTTTGGCGGAATCGCCGTCAACTCCGCCGGGCTCTTAAAAGAAGTAAGCACAAACCAGAGAAAAGGAACCAGACAGTAGAGAGCGATACTGAGAGAAAGAATTAGCAGCACTGCTGGGCGCCTCATGTTGTGGCTCCTTCCAGACGGCTCGTCTTTAGGAGGCGCAGGTAGGCTAACGATAGGACCAGCGACATGAAGAAAACAGTCACGGCGATCGCCGAGCCGTAGCCGATCATGCCTTCCGCGAACGATTTTTTGTAGCCGTAGAATTGCAGGACGTTGGTCGCGTCGGCTGGTCCTCCCTGTGTCATGACAAAAACCAGGTCGAAAACGCGGAGCGCATCGATACTCCGAAACAGCAGGGCTAAAAGCAGCGCCGGCCGGAGCAGCGGCAAGGTCACATGCCAAAATTTTTGCCACGCGGTGGCACCGTCGACACTGGCCGCCTCGTAAAGATCGTCGGGAATTCCCTGCAATCCCGCCAAAAGGATCAGCGCCGCAAAGGGGGTAGTTTTCCAAATTTCCGCCGCTATGATCGCGATTAAAGCAAGATCGGAATCGGCGAGCGGCGCGAGATAGCGCGAAGCGTCACCGCCGAAAAGGACAACATTAAACAGCCCATAACGATCATTGAATATAAAGCGCCACATCTGGGATGAAACGACTGTGGGAATGGCCCAGGGGATCAGCACGACGGCCCGCAGGAGCCCGCGCCCACGAAACGCCTCGTTCATCACCAGCGCTATGCCCAATCCGAGCAGCAACTCGAGCGGAATCGTTACGCCAACGAATACCAACGTCGTTCGCAGAGACTGCACCGCCACGGGATCAGTCCACAAATCGGCGTAATTCTCCCAGCCGACCATCTTCTGCCCGAGCCAGGGAAGAGTCAGTATCAGCCGATAGAAACTCAGGCGGAACGATTCAAAGATCGGATAGATAGAGAAAACGCTGACGAAGATTAAGCTTGGCAACAGGAACGAGAGGGCGAGGCGGTGCGAGGTTTTCATGGAGTTGGCCCCTGGCGCAAAAGGTCGAATACCCGGTTCATATCCCGCGCCGCAAAAGCGGCGCGGTTTTCGACGTTCGTGTCAGGGAGGGCCAAGACCGAACTAAAGTAGCGCTGCATGATGTTTGACAATGGAACATAAACCGGCGTTGGCGGCCGCGGCACGGCTTGTTTGAAAGTTTCCAGCAGAGACTTGAGTTGCGGAATCTTTTCCGACAACTCCGGGTCGTCATAAAGTGCAAGACGCGTAGGTCCGCGGCCGGTAGCGAGGGCAATACGTTTTTGGGTCTCTTTGCTGGTCATAAATGCCACGAAGCGCCAGGCTAGATCGGGTTTTGTCGAGAAACGGCTGATACCGAGCTGCCAGCCGCCCAAGGTGGCGGCCCCCCTACCGCCAGGGAAAACCGGCAGCGACGTCAAGCCGGCTTTGCCGGCGATTTTGGAACTTTCTGGATCGTTGGCATTCTTCCACGCGTAGGGCCAATTGCGGTGGAAAATCGCTCGGCCTTGAGTGAAGAGAGCGAGGGATTCCGGTTCTTCATAGGCGAGCACGCCCCGCTGCGAAATTTCACCAATAATTCGGTCCCGCACAAATCGCACGGCCTGAAGGGTGCGCGGTTGAGTGAGCGCACTCACCAGGCGCTTTTCGTCCCACACGTCTCCGCCGTTGCTAACAATGTACTCCATCATGTTGCAGATGAGCCCCTCGTACTGCTTGAACTGACCGGAAAAGCCGACGAGGTGCGGATCCCGCTCACCGGCAAGAATCGTTTTGGCTGTTTCTATCAATTCGGGCCAGGTGCGCGGCGGCCGGCGCGCGTACTTGTCTAAGAGATCTTTTCTGTAGTAGAGGAGCCCCGCGTCGATGAAGAGCGGCACACCGAATACTTGCCCGTGATAGCGGTTGGCCGAAATCGGCGCTTTCAGAAAGTTGTCTTGTTCCGCTGCGGTGAAGTAACGGTCCAGCGGCAACGCCCACCCTGCCGATGCGAACTCTGCGGGCCAAATGACATCCATGAAAAAGACATCCAGTTGGGTATCGCGGTTCTTCAATTTTTGCGTCAAGAGGTCATGAAATTGCGTCGAAGAATGGGGCCCAATCTCCCGGACGATTTTAACGCCGGGATTTTGCCGTTCGAACTCGGCGACCGCCTGATCCCAAACCTGCGGCGCTTCCGATTTCCAACCGACGAAGCGGAGTTCGGTGACTTGGGCGCTGATTGTCAGTGGGTTAAGGAAAAAATAGAAGGTGAGACAAGGAAGGAGTTTCTTCGGATTAAACATCACTGAGAATTCTCGTGAGTGCCTCATAATGCGAGGAACTCAGCGTGTGAGATGTGTGCGAGCGCCGCTCGCCTAAGTCTGTTTCTATCTTATGTGAATGTTTATCAGAAACAATAGAATGAGTGGGGCTTTATGCAGATGAGACAACGCCTCACCGCGAGTCAGGGTGACCTGGAGGCAAGCACATTCTCGGCTCTTGGGTTTTCTAGGCCGGGTTGAAGTGGACCTCGGGGCAAGGCTTCCGGCCGCAGCCGATGGGCCTTTGCCTCAATGGCCACCCTGCCAACCCCGTTCGCTGCTTATTCCAAGGGTCCGGGCCTGACAGAACCTCTATGGCTTTACGTCTGCGGCCTCGAGCCTCGCCCTTCGGTCCGCTTTCATCGTCCAGGGTGACTATTCCCCCGTGGACCTCGGGGCAAGGCTTCCGGCCGCAACCGATGGGCCTTTGCCTCAATGGCCACCCTGCCAACCCCGTTCGCTGGTTATTTAAGGGCCGGGCCTGACAGAACTTCTACGGCCCTATGCCTGCGCCCTCCAGCCTCGCCCTGCGCTCCAGTTTTCATCGTCAAGGATGAGCCTCACCGATCATGAATATTCCTCGAAAAGTGGTGCTCAGGGAGCCGCAATGACGGCGAAGTTTCCTGGGGAATCTCGAAGATACGACAGCTAGGTCGGCAGCGCCCAATTCAGCCATTCGGCGATACCGCGTCCCATGATCCACTCTTTGTCGGTGGGCGAGAGAAAGTCGAGTTCTTCGGTAAAAAGCGTCACGACCTGGTTATACGGACATGGGAGGTGGGAGAGGTCCGTGCCCCAGAAGCAGCGCTGAGGCCCGAAGCTCTCGACTACACGCCGGATGAGTGGGTGAAGCGTCGGGAAGGGGTACGGCTCGGCGACGTAACAAGGCAAAGCGGAGACTTTCACTGCGACATTTTTTAAACGAGCGAGCTTACAAAGATTATCGACGGCTCTATCCAGTGGCTTGCCCTTGAGCTCCGAACTAAGGCCCATGTGATCGATGATTAGGCGCAGTCCGGGATGGCGCTCAGCGATCGCACCGAGCTTAGGCACGGCATGCGGAGCAAAGGCCATGACCGGCACGTCATAGCGCTCGGCTGCATCCCAGAACCAGTCAGCTGTGCCGTCCTCCAGCCAGAGTTTTGGGCGGCCCTGATGAAGAGCCATGCGTATTCCCAACATCCCCGGCTGGTCTTTCCACGTCGGCATCAAGGTGCGACTTTCGGGTTTATTTATCGCCATTCGTCCCATCACCGCGAAGCGATCGGGATACAGCCGCGCTGCTTCCAGCGAAACCGCATTGCTATATCCTTCCCATGTCGGCGGCACGCAAACGGTTCGCTGCACGCCGTTGGCGTCCATCACCTGTAGGAGTTCCTCGTATCCCAACGGTATGGAACGATGAGGCGTAGAAGCGTCTTCCTTAACGTAGGGCTTGTCGGGCGTCTCCGGGGCCCAGATGTGAACTTGCGCGTCGATGATGATCATAGTGGTGCCGTCCTTCTTCGACCGTTCCCTCGAAGGCCAGCAGATCAAATCAATACTTGACTGATAGCCCGGTGCCTAGCTCTACGTCAAGAAAGAAAACCGCATTCAGTTTGCGGCGCGGGTGAGTTGGTTGATTATCTTTTCCGCCGCTTCTTCGCCTGCACGGACGCAGTCGGAGATGCCGACGCCATAATAGCCACTGCCGGCAAGGGCGAGAGCCGGGCATTTGTCCAGTGCCGTTTCAACTCGTTGAATTCGCTTCCGATGGCCGACGTGGTACTGCGGCATGGAGTTGGGGTGGCGCCAGATACGGGAGAACAGTGGCCGCGCCTCAACACCGAGCAAGCTAGCCAGCTCGTCGCGCACGTTTTTCTCCATCGTGATGTCATTATCTTCAAATAACTCCGGCTGCAAACTGCCGCCCACAAACGCTCGAAGAAGC
>DASQUN010000707.1:0-4028 GCA_035641275.1 Candidatus Udaeobacter sp.
GCGTGTTGGTTTAAAAATACCGGCTTGCTGGAGATACGATTTGGCCCAAGCAACACGATTATCGAAGATGGGCTGGCGTCCGCTCGGTAAGAGTTCCGATTTCTCTTCCTGACTCAAGGAGAACTGATTGGCTAATACTTCTCGTGCATCCCGAATGGAATGTTCTCCTCCATCAGACGCAAGCTGTAGAAGGGGCCGCATGAGAGTCTGAAAATCAGGAATCGCCATTTTCCCCTCTAATGTTTGGCTCTATTTAGCGCGGTGATTATTCGATAGATGTCTACCCGTAAATCGTATGCCACAAAAAGAAGGCTATGAAAATCAGATTTTGACGATACGGAAGGGACGTTCCCCATTGAGATAGGTCAACAAGCACACTACCCGCCACGGGTGCGTCTATAGTGCCGAGAGGCGTTGACAAACGCTCGTCTTTGAGCCTCATGGCCGAGGATCAATAGAGATGCGCGGCGGTTTCTCGTCGTACCCAAAGGAGTGCCTATATCTAATTACGCTTTGTAACCAAATCACATTGCTGAATAAATTCTTGAAAAGCAGGCTTTATTTTTTCTTGCCACTCAGGTGAGTCACCGCTTTTTACTTTTTCCGCTACGGTGACGGCACAACAATGATTTAGTTCTCGAATAGATTTCGCAAGGTCAGGATACCTTCCGAAGCGACCGGCAGAGTGCCTAAGTTTGTCGTGAAGTGGCTTAAACTCCGCCTCAATCACTTCGGGGTTGGCATAACTTAGAGCGAGTTCTTGCGCGATACCGGCCATTTCTTCTAGCTCTGGAGTCGCTCTAGCTCCTTTTCCCAAAGCAACATCCGCTGTTCCTTGCGAATGGCTAAACGAGTGTTTAAGAGCAGCGAGCCGATGGACGTTAAGGCAGCAATTGTTGCTGCGATCAGGGTTACCACTTCCGTCGTCATCCTATTCTTTCCCCGAACATAAGGTTATGTTACAGAATCCGTATCTCAATATAGCTGTTATGCGCTTATTATCGAACGCCCACGGCGCAATACTCGCTCTCGGTGACGGGTGTCCGGCATCGATCCCTAACTCAGCGCAAGTCGCGCAATGCGCTGCCCGCGTCAAACCGAACTCTCTACCGATCCGCTGATAGGTGAAACTTGGATCATTGAGCATCGAGTGCAGTCGCCGGAATACTCCCTTGCCATGGTAAGCATCACACGAATTACGAACCATCGATACTTGTTTGATTTATTTCGCTTCTTTTCTACCTGATCTAACTTTTTTTCTTTGCCAGGTCATTTTGCAAGCATCATCACAGAATTTCGCCCTGCGCGTCGTTAGGCGGCCGCCAAGACGAAATCCTTTTAAAATTGATGTTCGACAGTTTCTGCAGAGCACGTAACCCTTGCCCAGCGCAGAGTAGACTTGTGATGCCGACCATGAGCCCCCGGGATATTTCTTTAACAGGATTTTCTTTGCTCTTTGCACGTTAAAGGCCCAATCCTTGGCAAACTCAGCGGGTGGCCATTCTGACCCAAGTGGTAACTGACTGGACGGCTCGCTAAATTCTTGACCAAACTCCTTAATAAGCGCCCCGAATAGGCGATTCATTGGACTCTGGCGAACGGGAATCTGCGCTGAACGATAAACCGGACGACCATCACGCAGTAAACGGCGCGTGGACGCAGTATTTGGTAGAAGCTCACGCCAGCTTTGTGTCCAATTTCTGAACTTGAGTTGGTGTGTTAGCCAGTACTGCGGCGCTCTTTCGCCTCGGGTTTTGACGATCACGATGGAACCGGGTGGATATTCGCTCTGGTTCGCGCGACTCGCTAGCTTCCTTTGAGATAGCTGCTCGTCGATCCGACTTACTTCCCTCCGAACTGTCCTGGCGCTGCATCCCAGATCTTTACCAATCTCACTCCAAACCGATGATCGTTTTTTCCCGCCAAGTTCTATTAGCCTAAGCGCAATTTTTGCTTGCCGCTCATTCAGAGCACCGTATTGGCGCATCGCACGAACCGTGATGCGATCATAAGGTAGACCCGGGCGTGTCGTATAGCCGCCGCCCTTCTCCGAGCATTCCCACTCGGCGACCATCCGTTTTTCTTGATTGATTTCCGTCTGCTTTTTTCGCGCTTCAAGGTCGCCCTCTTCCTCTTCCCTTTCCCTAGCTACCCTTTTGGCGACAGCTGCCAGCTTTTCTTCCTGCGCGTATTCTTTAGCTTGCTCCTGGGCAATGCCCCAGATCTCTCGACACGCGGAATCTCGGCAGGACTGCCATTGGCGTCCGTGCACACATAAGTCTGGAAGTGTGACGATTTCGTTACGCAACCCTAGGTCACCTTTGTCCAACTCACAACACTATAGAGGTCAAAAGTCTAAAGACGATTACCACGATGAACATCAAAAATGAACGGCTAAGGCGAGGTTGGACGCTCACAAAGTTGTCTACGTTGACCAACATTGCCGCCAGCGACCTGAGTGCCCTGGAGAATGGGAAACGTCCCTTGTACCCCGGCTGGCGGAAACGTATCGAACGGGCGATGGGCGTGGAAATAACTGAGTTCGACCAGGAGGTCTCAAGGAAGTGAAGGCGGCACAGCTGAATGAAACAGAACGAGAATAATTGTCGCGACGAGATAGACCACCAAATGGTTTGCCCAACCTGCGACCGAACCACGAAAGCGATCGACACCACCGACTTCAGGCCGGCGATCGTGAGATGCAAGTGTGGTTACAGCGATACCGGTCAAGATCTCAACGAAGTCTATGAAGCTAACGAAGATGAAAGCCGCAACGATTCCGGCGAGCCGGTGTGGCATGAAATGTACTGCCCGGTTTGTGATGACATCACCGCAGCCATCCTCTCTCCGGATTTCCATCCGGCAATCATCGAATGCGAACGGTGCCACTATTCCGAATTAGCTAGTGGATAAAAAAACGAGACCGGCATCCTGTGGAGCAGGATCCGGTCTCTCGGCAAGAAAGGAGGCAAATCACCGATGCCTTCACCTTAGCATACCTGTTTCGGCAATTTCCACAGACGGCAAAATACCGCACCGAGTCTCCGGTGCCACCTTACATGCATACCGTAAAGGAAAAGATCTATGACTATCAATTTAGAAGCAATCCTAAATAAGAAGCAGGAAACCAAGCAGAGCGGTGAACGTTTCCTATTCGAGAGCGTTGGTGACCAATTGGTATTTAAGTTCTTATCACGGCGTACCGTGAAAACCGCCCGTGGTGACGATAGCGACCTTGTGGAAGTGGAAGCTCTCGGTGGCACGAAGTTGGACAAGAAAAGCAAACAGTCAGTTCCGGTCCAGCCGGGAAAGTATGTTTTTTTCCTGTCCACTGTACTCCGCAGGATATTCGATGACGAGCGACCGATTGCCGGCGATATCATTCACGTTAGTCTCACGGAGATTGTTCGCGAGAAAAACAACATGAAATTGTTCGGCTTTGAGTACATCGAGAGAATCGAAAGACCGGCAAAACCATCGAGACCATCGCCCGATGATCACGATGATATCGCGTTCTAACATCATGCTGATCACCGATCATATTGAACATCTTCGGAAATCCGCTCTGAGCGATACGACCATCACCGACTTGATGTCGTGTCGCTCAGTGGTCGGTGCCGAGTGTGCGACAATATCACCGGTGCTGGCGCAGTGCGATTCGGTTCTAGTGTTCCCATATCCAGGTAACAACGGGTTTTGTCGCTATAAACTGTTTCCACCGATCGAAACCACATCCGGGATCATGCGCTACTACCAGCCGGCAGGATCAGGCAACCATTTATATGTACTTCCGCCCGTCACCGCAAAGCTACACGACACGTCAGTGCCACTATTTCTGGTCGAAGGTGAAAAGAAAGACGGTAGTTTGGTCGAGCGTGGTTATACTGCCGCCGGTATTGGCGGACTTTGGAACTGGAAGGAAACAGACAGTTGGGACGGAATCCCGGAACTCAAAGAGGTCCCCTTTGTTGATCGAGAAGTTGTCATTGTTCCAGATAACGATATCTGGAGCCAAAAGCGAATCGACT